>CAZVDJ010000096.1:0-10429 GCA_964626245.1 uncultured Gemmatimonadaceae bacterium | reverse complement strand
GGTGATGTTCTCGCACATCACCTCGGGGCGCGGCGTGGTGATGCCGGCCCGGGCGCTCTGCGACCTGGCGCGCGCGCGCGGGGCGCTGGCCATCGTCGATGGCGCGCAGGCCGTGGGGCAGGTTCCGGTGGACGTGAAGGCACTCGGCTGCGACGCCTACGCGGCGAGCCCGCACAAGTGGCTGCTGGCGCCCAAGGGAACCGGCGTGCTCTATGTGCGCCGTGAGGTGCAACCGCGGCTGTGGAACACGCTGGCGAGCGGTGAGATCGACGACGGGCCCAAGGGGGCCTTCCGCTACATGCAGTACGGCACCGGAAGCCCGGCCACGATCTGGGGACTGCGCGCGGCACTCCGGTTCATGAACACGCTGGGCATCGAGCGCGTGGCGCGGTGGGACGCGATGCTCACCGCGCGGCTGCGCGCGGGGATGGCCACGATGCCGCACGTGCAGGTGCTCTCGCCCGGCCATCCTAAGCTGGCCGCGGGGATCACGACGTTCGGGATCAGGGGGCAGCATGGGCGCGTGCTGCAGGATGCGCTGTGGGCGAAGAAGATCCGCGTGCGCGCACAGGGCGAGGCGGGGGTGCGGCTGTCGGCGCACCTCTACGTGAGCCCCGACGACATCGACCGGGTGCTCGAGGTGGTGAGCGGGATGCGACGTTAGGCGACATCCCCCCGGGGTGGAGCTGGCCGGCTCGCCGGACGGTGGGCGCTACCGCACGCGTCGCAGCACCTCGGCGATCGCCTCGACGACCGTGTCCTCGCGCTCGATGTGCATCCAGACGTGCGTGGCGTCATGGAGCGCACGCTCCTGGCCCCGTGGCACCGAGCCGGCCAGCAGGCGATTCACCGCCTGCTTCGCCGCATTCACCGCGTGTTGCACCGCCTCGGGCAGTGCACTCGTCGGCGAGCGGTCGATGCCCATCGCCGTGAGCACGGTGAGCGGGACGTCGGGCAGCGGTCCGCCCTGACGCAGCGCGTCGTACACCAGCGCCTCGGTTCGTTGTCCCTCGAGGAATCCGGCGCGCCATTTCGCGACGTGCCGCGCGATGAGCGACCCGCGCAGCGGCTCGGGCCAACGTTGCAGCTTGTCGGCAAAGACCGCGCGCCAGAGGTCCAGCACCTCGGGCGGAAGGTCGGGGACGGGCGCATCGGCGAACTGGGCGAAGAGCGCCCGCACCTCCTCGGGATAGTGCGCCTCGAGCGCCTCGTGCGCCGGGTCGAGAAGGAGGAGGCCCGCAACCTGCCGGGGAAAGCGCTGCGCGTAGTGTCGGGCGAACGCACCGCCGAGCGAATGACCCACGAGCAGATAGGGCGGCGCCAGGTCGAGCGTGCGCAGCAAGGCCTGCAGTTCAACGGCAACGTCGGGGGCCGAGCGCGGAAGGGTGGCCTCGCCGCTCCACCCGGTGCCGCCGCGATCGTAGAGCACGGCGGTGCTGAGGGCCGCCACCCGGTGGAACAGGTTGAGGTAGTCGAGTCCCATGCCTCCCGCGCCCGGCAGGAAGACGATCGCAGGCCCTCCGCTTCCCTCCACGTGATGAAAGAGCGACGTGCCGCCAACGACGGCAAGCGTGCCGATCGGCGGCGGAACGACTGGCGCAGCGCCGGCGTGCTCGGCAGCGTGTGAGCCAGCGAATGCAGGGTCCATGGCGCGTTCTCGTGGAGCGTGGTGGTTCTCAACCCGCGGGACGGCGTCTACATTATCAATATTGAGAACGTACACCGAGGAGCGCAAGGATGGCGAAGTCGGCGGTGGACCTGCTCATGCACCCGGTGCGAATCCGGATCGTGAACGCGATGACCGGGGGGCGCGCCCTGACCACCGGGCAACTGTGCGAGCGGTTGCCCAACACGTCCCAGGCCAGCGTCTATCGCCACGTGGCAGCACTCGCGCACGGGGGGATTCTCGAGGTCGAGGGGGAACAGCAGGTGCGGGGGGCGATCGAGCGTCGCTATCGCTTGCGCCGCGACCGCGCGGCGATCGCCGCCTCGGCGGGAAAGGCGATGTCGCTCGATGAGCACCGACGGTTGTTCACCGCTGCCATGGCCGCGCTCATCGCCGAGTTCGAGGGATACCTGTCGCGCGACGACGCCGATCCGTTCGGCGACTCGGTGTCGTACCGGCAGACGGTGCTTTGGCTCAGCGACATGGAACTGGCGCAGCTCGTCCAGGACGTTCGACGAATCCTGACGGTGCGAGGGGCCTTCGCGCCGTCGGCGACTCGGGCACCGTACGTCTTGAGCGCAATTCTCTTCCCGGCGGTGGAGCCCGCGGACGCGGCGGGGGTGGGGAAGCCGGCGAAGCCGGCGGCGACTGCTGGGCCAGTGACGTCGGCGGGGCCATCGGGGTCGGCGGGGGTTCGACGGCCCGCGCGGGTGCGCGGCGCTCGACGCGGACGATGAGCGACTTCCTTCACTCCCGCGTCGCGCGCACCGACACCCGGACGATCCGATCCAGTCGCGGGTACTCGCGGTCCATGTACGCATTCCCGCCGCGCTCGAGCGGTCCCTGCCTCCCCTGCCTCACCCCGCCGCCGGACTCCTCGCCATAGCCGGCGTACAGCGCATCGAGCACCTCCATCCCCTGCACCACGGTTCCCAGCACCGTGAACGGCTCCACGTCGTTGCGCGGGTTGTCGGCGAGGTTGATGTAGAGCTGCGTGTTGCGCGTGTTGGGGCGGCCCGGCCCTTCGTACGCAAAGGCGAAGGTGCCGCGGCGATTCTCGGAGCGTGGGGGATCGTCGACCAGGTAGCGTCCCTTCCACGCCGCATTCACCGCCGAGTCGCCGTGCAGGCCAAACTGCGCGATGTAGCCGGCGCGCACGCGGTGGAAGCGGGTGTCGTCGTAGTAGCCCAGCCGGGCCAGGTTGTAGAGCCGGTCGGCACCCAGCGGTCCGTTGGCGCGCACCAGCTCGAGCACGAACGTCCCCTTCGTCGTCTCGACCGACAGCTGCGATATCGCCGGGGCGGGGCGCCGCCACTCGGCGTGACCAGGGTCGAGCAGCAGGTCACGGCGGTTCGGCGCGCGCGCAGCAGCCTGCGGCCTGGTCGCGGCGCACCCCGAAAGCCACGTGAGCACCGTACTCGCCATGGCGGCGGCCAGCAGGAGTCGCACGCTGGCGGAGGCGAGGCGGTGCGCCTGCCCACGGCGCCGTCGCCCGCCGCCGCTGGCCCATTCGACGCCCCGCGTCGCAGATTGCGCGTCAACATTCACCCCTCAGACATGACGTCGCGACGCACATTCCTCAAGACCGGCTCGGCTGCCCTGGGCGCCGCGGTCGTCGGTCCTCGAGTGCTCCGGGCCGCCGCTCCTTCGCAGGAACGCCGCGCGCTCTACACCGATCCGGCCACGCGCGAACTCATGATGGAGGCGCTCGACGCGGCGAAACGTGCGGGCGCATCGTGGGCCGACGTCCGCATCTCGCGCAACCGCGCCAACTCCATCCAGACGCGCGAGCGGCAGGTGACCGACGTGGTCGACGCCGACACCATCGGGTGCGGCGTGCGCGTCCTGGTGGACGGGTGCTGGGGATTCGCCGCCACCGAGGCGCTCACCAAGGCCGGGGTGGGGAGCGCCGCCCAGGAGGCGGCCGCCATCGCCAGGGCCAACCGGGTGGCGCAGGACCGGCGCGTGACCCTCGCCCCGGCGCCGGTCTTCAAGGACGTCACCTGGAAGAGCGCCTACACGATCGATCCGTTCACCGTCCCCGTCGAGGCGAAGGCCGACCTCCTCCTGCGCGCGAACGCCGAGGCGCTCAGGGCGCCTAACGTGCGGTTCGTGAACTCCGGGCTGTCGTTCGTGAAGGAGGAGCGCAACTACGCCAACACCGACGGCTCGGTGATCACGCAGGACTATGTGCGCAGCTGGGTCACGCTCGCCTGCACGGCCGTCGGCAACGGCGACTTTGCCACGCGCGGCCCCGAGGTCGTGCAGCCGGCGGGGCGCGGATGGGAGTACGTGCTGGAGGCCGACATCGTGACCAATGCGCGCCTGTGGGGCGAGGAAGCGTCGGAGAAGCTCAAGGCCAGGTCGGTGGAGATCGGCCGCTGGGACCTGATTCTCCATCCGTCGCAGCTCTTCCTCACCATCCACGAGACCATCGGTCACGCCACGGAGCTCGACCGCGCGATGGGCTATGAGGCCAACCTGGCCGGGACCTCATTCATCTCCCCGCCCGACAAGGTGCTCGGCTCGCTCCGCCTCGGCCCGGACTTCATGCAGGTGATCGGCAACCGCTCCGAGCCGGGCGCGCTCTCCACCATCGGCTACGACGACGACGGCGTGCAACCGCAGGACTTCCATATCGTGAAGGATGGGATCTTCGTCGACTACCAGACCACCCGCGAACAGGCGCCGTGGCTCGCGTGGTGGTACGCCAAGCAGGGAAAGCCGGTACAGTCGCACGGCTGCTCCTATGCCCAGTCCTGGGCCGACGTCCAGTTCCAGCGCATGCCCAATGTCTCGCTCCAGCCGGGCGAGCGCGACCTGTCGTGGAACGACCTCATCGCGGCGACCGACAAGGGGATCGCGATGATCGGACGCGCCTCCTACTCGATTGACCAGCAGCGCTACAACGGACAGTTCGGCGCCCAGATCTGCTACGAGATCCGCAACGGCAGGATCGTGGGCCAACTGCGCGACGTGGCGTACCAGATGCGCTCTCCCGAGTTCTGGAACTCGCTCGACATGCTGGGCGGCAAGTCCACCTACATGCACGGTGGCACCTTCAACGACGGCAAGGGACAGCCCGGACAGTCCAATGCCGTCAGCCACGGCTGTCCCCCGGCGCGCTTCCGCAACGTGAACGTGATCAACACCGGGAGGGCGGGATGAGCTTTCCCAGGCGACTCCTCGATCCCGAGAGCCAGGGCGCCCCCGGCGACGTCCTCTCGCGCGAGGAAGCGGAGGCGTTGATCGGCCGGGCACTCCGCCTGTCGAACGCCGACGCCATCCGCGTGAACGTGCAGGGCGATCGTGAATCGAACATCCGGTTTGCCGCGAATCAGGTGAGCACCGCAGGGTCGTCGTCCACCACGACCATCCGCATCCAGAGTGTCTTCGGCAAGCGCCGCGCGAGCGTCGTGACCAACAGTCGCAGCGACGAAGGGCTGCGCCGCGCCGTGGAGCAGTCGGAGGCGCTCGCACGGCTGGCCCCTGAGGATCCCGAGTACCTGGGCGAACTGGGGGCGCAACAGTACATCGCCGTCCCGGCCTGGTCCGACGTCATGGCCGCCCTCTCCGCGGACGACCGCGCGAGGGCTGCGCTCACCGCCCTTGCACCTGCCCGCGCCGCCCGCGACATCACCGTCGCCGGCTTTCTCACCACCCGGGCGCGCGCCACGGCGGTGGGCAACAGCGCCGGACTCTTCGCGTATCATCGCGACACCAACGCCAACTACACGCACACCGCCCGCACCAACGACGGCACGGGGTCGGGGTGGGCAGGCGCGACCGCGAATGACTGGGCGGCGCTCGACTTCAGCGGCGTCGCCACGCGCGCCATCGAGAAGGCGCGCGCCTCACGCAACCCCGTGGCGCTCGAGCCGGGGCGCTACACCGTCGTGCTCGAACCCGATGCCACCAGCGACCTGATCCCGCTCATGGCGGGGGCCCTGCAGGCTCGCGCGGCCGAGGAGGGGCGCTCCGCCTTTGCCAAGGGCGGAGGCGCCACCAAGGTTGGAGAGCGCATCGTGGATGAACGTGTCACGCTGCTCTCGAATCCGGCCGACCCGCTGATCCTCTCCACGCCGTTCGACAACGACGGCATGCCGCTCGGCAGGCAGACCTGGATCTCGGGCGGCGTGCTGTCGCAGCTGGCGTACACGCGCTTCTGGGCCAGCAAGCAGGGCAAGTCACCCACCGGTGGCGCCGGGTCGTTGCGGCTGGAGGGCGGCTCCGCGTCGCTGGACGAGATCATCACGGGAACGGAGCGCGGCGTGCTGGTCACGCATTGCTGGTACATCCGCGCCGTTGACCAGCGCACGCTGGTCTATACGGGGCTCACGCGCGACGGCACCTTCCTCATCGAGCGGGGACGGATCACGCGCCCCATCAAGAACTTCCGCTTCAACGACTCACCGCTCTTCATGCTCAACAACCTGGACGCCATCGGGCGCCCGGTGCGCACGGCGAGCGGCGACGCGATGCCGCCGCTGCGGGTGCGCGACTTCCACTTCACGTCGCTGTCGGACGCGGTGTAGGTCGCCGCGTCCATCACCTCGTGGCCACTGGTCGCGGCGCCAGGTACAACGACGAGCGGCTCAGGTTCCCGTCGGGATTGGCGAAGATGTCCAGCCGAGCGTCCAGCTCCGGATCGACGGTGAGCGACGGCGACGTCCAGGAGAACCGGCTACCGATGGCGTGCAGGTACACCACCAGCACGCCACCGGGGCGGAGCGCAGTCTGGGACACCGTGACGCGTGTCTCCGAGTGTCCCGTGACGGTGGCCAGCCGGACGCGCGAGTTCAGGTCCACGGTGGGCAGGGCGTAGACCACCACGTCGAAGAAGGCGTTGTTCCGCACCTGCATTGAAACAGGCGCGGGCCACGGGGCCTGCTGGCCCGTCCGGCGACATCCCGCGGCGCCCACAAGGGACACTCCCAGGGCCAATGCCAGCACAGTCCGCTTCGCAATGCGCATGTCGTCTCCTTTCGGAGGTTGGCACCAGCATGCGACAGGGCGGCGCGTCGGTCTGTCAGGCCATTGGAGCGTCGCTGTCAGGCACCGCTCGGCTATCGCCGCAGCGCCTCCAGCGCCTCACGCTCGCGCACCCAGTACGGCTTCGGGAACGCCTTCGCGCTGGGCCAGACACGATGGAGCGTCGCCCCCTCGTACACCTCGCCATCCTTCACCACGTACTGGATGTCGGTTGAGTTCCGGATGTTGTCGAGCGGGTTGCTGTTGAGCACGACGAGGTCGGCGAGCTTTCCCGCCTCGATCGAACCCAGGTCCTTGCCGTAGCCGATCGACTCGGCGCCAAGGATGGTCCCGATGCGCAGGGCCTCCATGGGGGTCATGTCGCCGCTCTGCAGCATCCAGATTTCCCAGTGCGCGCCGATGCCGTCCTGCTGCCCGTGCGACCCCAACCCCGCCTTGCCGCCCGCGCGCACGATGTCGCGGACCCCGCGCGCGATCGCCGGGAAGTTGTAGTCCTCCTCCACGATGATCGGGCGGCGCCGCGCCTGACGAGTGAGGACCTCTGCCGGCGTGAAGAAGGCGGTCTTGGGGTCCTTGTCCAGGTCGGTGCGCGCGCGCCAGTAGCCGTCACCGGCCGGGGCGCCGTAGGCCACCACCAGCGTCGGCGTGTAGGCGATGCGCGCGTCGGCCATCACCGTCACCACGTCCTTGTAGAGCGGGACCTGCCCGATGGAGTGTTCGATCGCCGTGTAGCCGTCGATCGCCATGGTGATGTCGGCCTTGAGATCGGCGGCCCCCTCGTTGGTGGCGTTGATCCCCTCGGCCATGGCCGCCTGGAGGATCCACTGCCGCTGGATGCGGCGCGGCTGCAGGTACTGCTTGAGCGAGTTGACACCCTGCGCCTTGTATCGCCGCACGACGTTCAGCGCGTCCTGGTAGGAGCGCACGGGCGTGTTGTTGCTGGTGAGGGGAAAGCCGGTGGCGTAGATGCGGGCGCCCACCATCTCCCCCGCATCGATCAGCTCGCCCCACGCCACGTTCCATCGCGTCCCGCTCGGGTTGCGCGTCGTGGTCACGCCGTACGCGAGGTTCGACGCGATGGACCATTCCTGGTCGGGCGCCATCTCGCGCCCGGTCCGCGGGTGCGCGTGGACGTCCACCAGGCCGGGGATGATCGTCTTGCCCGACACGTCGATCACCCGCGCGCCACTGGGCGGCGTCAGGCCCGGCCCCACCTGCGCAATCCTGTTGTTGGTGATGAGGACGTCGCCGCGCTCGATCACCTCGTCGCCGCGCATGGTCACGAGGCGCGCGCCGCGAAGGAGGACGCTCCCCTGCGGCGTGGCGCGCGGGACGGCGAGCGACACCACCGCATGCGTCGTCCCCCACCGCGCCGCCTCCGCATACTTCAGCACCGTGTCGACCGGCGCACGATAGTAGTGATTGGCGAACGACCAGGTGATCGTCCGGCCGCCGTCGCCGTAGCCGGCGTAGTTGGCCCCCTCGCTGGTGATGCGGCGCAACGGGACCGACGGTGAGGCAAAGTTCACCGCCAGCCCTTCGCCGCCCACGTCGGTGAGCGGCACGGCATACAGGTCGTCTCGATCGAGCACCAGCGCCAGCTTTCCGTCAGGTGCCACCTGCACCGTGATGCCGAGCGCCTGGTTGGTGGTGAGGCGCGCGTGCGTCCGCTTGTCCGTTCCATCGAGGCGGACGGAGACCAGCGCGGTCGTCGCCGTTGCATTGAATCCCGGTGTGGGGTTGGGGACGTTCTCGGTGAAGAAGACCCGGGTCGGTCCCGGGGTGGCCGCGGTGACGCGCGCGACAGCGGCGGAGGCGACCACGATGCCCGCGGGCGGTGGTGCCCCTGCGGCGCCGCTCGCACTCACGATGCGCAGCTCTCCCAGTGGGGCCGTCACGCCGCTCCCCAACCCCACGCTGCGCGGCGCCCACGAGAAGACGAGACGGTCGCCCTCCGGCGTCCACGCCGGCGCGGTCACCCAGCCGGCGTCCCTCGTCAGCTGCACAGGCTGCCCAGTTCCATCGGCGCGCGCCTTCCACAGGGCACCGCCCGCCGAGTCGGTCCAGGTCACGTAGGCCACCCACTGGCCATCGGGGGAGAAGGCGGGGAAGTACTCACGGGCCGTCTCCCGCGTCAGGCGCCTGGGGGTGCCGATGGTCGTGCCGTCGCGCGAGGCCAGCCAGAGGTGCCCAACCGCGGAAAAGGCAAGCAGGCGTCCGTTCGGCGACTCCGTCATCGATTGCAGCTGCGTCACCGCGAGCGGCGCATCACTCACCGCCAGCGGAACGAAGTGACGCCTGGCCATCCCCAACTCCACATCCACCGAGAAGGGAATGACGCTCACGCGCCGGGTGGCCAGCTCCACGCGCTTGATCTTCCCGCCCCCGTAAAAGACCACGGCGCGCGAGTCCGGGGTGAAGGCGTAGCCGGGGAAGACGTCGTTCGGCGCATATCCCTCGGCGTCGTCGCGCTGCGTCTCGCCAACCAGCCATTCATCCTCGTGGGTGACCAGGTCGCGAATGCGAAGTGCGGTCCGCGTCCCGGCGCGCGTCGCGTACACCACCCACTTGCCGTCGGGCGACGCGACCGGCCGAAAGGCGCCGCCAGCACTCGAGGTCAGGGCCGTCTCGGTGCCGCGCTCCCGGTCAAAGGCGAGCAGCTGGTAGGCAGAGAAGTTCTCGCCGCTGTAGCCGCCCCCGTGCGACCCCGTGTAGAGCACCTTGCCGTCCGGGGAGAAGGCGGCACCGGTATTGGTGGTGCGACGCGTGGCAACGGTGGGAAAGAGCTGCACTCCGCTCCCCCCGTTCACGTGGTACAGCCAGAGCGGGACGTTGGTGAGGTAGTTCTCTGCCGTCGGATACGGGCCGAAGCGGCGCACGACGAGGTACTGCCCGTCGGGAGTCCACTGCGGCGACGACAGGGCGTTGTCCACCTCCCGGGTGATCTTGCGCGCTCCGCTGCCGTCCGCGCCCACGAGCCAGAGGTTGTCACTGCCGTCGCGGTCGCTGATGAAGGCGATGGAGCGCCCGTCGGGCGACCACCTCGGCATGGCATCCCACGCCATCCCGCTGGTCAGGCGCGTGGCCTTCCCCCCGGCCATCGGGATGGTGTAGAGGTCACCGAGCAGGTCGAAGACGATGCGCTGTCCATCGGGCGAGACGTCGAGCGAGATCCAGGTGCCCTCGTCGGTGGTGAAGCGCAGCGTGCGTTCCGCCTGCAACGGAAGCGTGGTCGCCGTGTCGTTAGGTGCCGGTGTGGACTGTTGCGCCGCCACCGGCGTCGCCGCGCCGGACGTCGCGAGCAGGGCGGCGGCACCGGGAAGCAACGTGCGCAGTGCACGCGCGAGGGAGGCAGGGCGACCGGTGGAGACGGACATGGGCAGTCGGGGGCAGGACGAACGGACGTGTGGAAGGCGATCGAGGGGCTGGCGGGAGGAGCCGTTGGCGAAGATGGAAGTGGGGACGCACGACGGCAAACGCGCGGCCGCAGCCCGCGCCGGCACGCCGCAGGGCGCGCGACCCGAGGGGCCGCGCGGCCAGAGGGACGAGCGCTGGAGGGACGGCGCGTCGCCCGTTGGCGCACAGAATTGCCTGCTGAATTCGACCGCGCACTCGCTGCCCGCTCACTCCACCCGCTACCGCGCGCCACTTCCTGCCGGGCCGCGGCCGCACGCGCCTCCACCGTCCTTCCTCCCGACCGCCCATGCCCCGCCCCCACCCGCACCCCAGCGTTCGTCGCGCTCACCACGTGGCACCGGGCATCGCTCGCCA
>CAZVDJ010000095.1:0-10456 GCA_964626245.1 uncultured Gemmatimonadaceae bacterium | reverse complement strand
GGCCGCTTTCGAGGGGGGAGTGGCGACCTACCTGGCGCGCGACCTGTCGGCGAGCGATGCCGCCAGGGACCAGCGCGTGGCGCCAGCCCCGTCGCCCGGTGGATGGCGCTGGGCGCCGTTGCCCGGGGGCGAGGTGGTGCTCCTGCGCGGCACGGGGGCGTCGGCGGCACGCTTCGCCCTCACGCCCCAGCTGGAAGGCGACGCTGCCGATCGTGCGGCGCGAGCGCGGCGCGCGGACGATGCGGGCGCGACCCTCGCGACGCGCATCGCCTGTCCGCCGCGCTAGTCACGGCGACGCGCGGCAGGCGCCCGTCTGCCTCCGCGATCGAAACCGAGCGACCTGCGTCTCACGCGAAGTCGCGGAGTCGCGAAGACGGCGAGGGAGAACGCGGGGGCGTTCGGCAGTGGCGCCCGCGACGGAACCCCCTTCGAGCATTGGCGGCTTCGCGCAAGACGCTGTGGCCGTTGACGCCCGCGCCGACGCGCATCGGCGGGAAAGCCGCGCGCGCCGGCCGCTCCTCAGTCCGCGCGCAGCAATCCCACCGGGTCCACGCGCGCGGCGCGCCACGCGGGGAGCGTTGCAGCCGCCACGGCCACCAGGGCAAAGAGCATCGCCGACGACGCGAAGACCAGGGGATCGGTGGCGGTGACACCGACCAGTTGGCTCTGCAGCAGGCGTGTCAGGGCAGCCGCGGCGGCGATGCCCAGCGCCACGCCGGCGAGCGTCAGGCGCAACGCCTGCCACAACACCCAGCGCGACACCGACGTGGGGGTGGCGCCCAGTGCCAGGCGCAGCCCGATCTCGCGTCCGCGCTGCACCACGACAAAGGCCATCACGCCGAAGATCCCGACGGCCGCGAGGAGCAGCGTGACCACGCTGAAGACCGACAGCGACCAGGTGCTGACGCGCCGGCCCTGCACCATGTCGTCCACGAAGGCCGACAGGGGACGGAACCCCACCACCGGCGACGAGGTGGCGATGGGGATGCTGGGCTCCACCTCGAGCAGCGCGCGGTTGAGGCGCGGCGCCACCAGCGCCAGCGGGAGCGCACTGCGCACCGCCACCGAGATGCTTGGCCAGGCATCCCAGGTGTAGGGGACGTAGACGATGGGCGGGGCGTCCACCGCGGTGCCGTAGATGCGCTCGTCGGCCATGACGCCCACCACGGCCGCGGTGATGGGGGTGCCCAGGTCGGCCCGGCCTTGCGCCTGGCGGAAGATGGTGACGGGGGCCCCCACGGGATCGCGCTCGCCGAAGTAGCGCCGCACGAACGCCTCGTTCACCACCACCCCGCTCCCCACCGATACCAGGTCCGCATCCGACAGGAAGCGCCCGCGCGTGAGCGTCCCGCCGAGGGCCGCGAGGTAGCGCGGCGACACGGTGCGATACGCGGCGATGTCGCTGCCGTCAGGTGCAGGCGGGGCGCTGGTGCGGACGCGCGTGAAGACCAGCCCCCCCGCGAAGGGGAGGTGGTTGGCCACGGCCGCCACCTCCACCCCGGGGACGGCGGCCAGCGCCTCCTCCACCCGGCGATAGAGGTCGAGCGCCGCCCGCGGGTCGTCGTACTTGTCCCGTGGCGTGAAGACGCGCAACGCGAGCACCCCGTCCGGCCGCACGCCGAGCGGGACGTCGGCCAGCACGTTCAGCGTGCGGGCCAGCAACCCCGCGCTCACCGCCACCACCAGCGCCATGGCCACCTGTCCCACCACCAGGGCGCCGCGCACGCGGGCGCTCGCGCGCCCGGTTCCGCTCCCGGCGCCCCCCTGACGGAGCGCATCGGTCAGCGAGCGGCGCAGCGCGGTGCGCGCGGGGAGGAGGGCCAGCACGAGCGCGACCACGACGATGATCGCCAGCACGAAGGCCAGCGCGCGCGCATCCAGCTGCACTTCCACCAGCCGGGGAAAGAGCTGCGGGGCCCAGCGGCGCAGCGCCGCCAGGAGCAACGCCGCCACGCCGATCCCCGCCACGCCGCCGGCCACGGCCAGGAGCGCCGTCTCGGCCAGGAGCTGCCTGACGAGTCGGCCGACGCGCGCGCCAAGGGCGGTTCGCACCGCCAGTTCACGCTCGCGCGCCGCCTGACGGGCCACCAGCAGCCCGGCCGCGTTGAGCAGCGTCACGAGCAGGACGAGTGCGACCACCAGGACCAGGACACGCAGCCGCGTGGCGGCATCACCCAGCACGGCATCGCGCAGCGGGGCGAGCGAGACACGCGTCCAGTCGGCGGCGTCGTCCGGGAAGGCGGCGGCAATGCCGGCGGCCAGCGTCGTCATCTGCGCCTCGCCCTCCGCGCGCGTCACGCCCGGCCGGAGGCGCGCCACCACCTGCGCGTCGACGTGCAGGTGACGCGCGGTCAGGACGTAGCGCGACGTGGGCGGCAGCGCCTCGATGGGGACATAGACGTCGGCCCACGCCGGCTCGGTGAGCGCGGCCGGCATCACGCCCACCACCGTGAAGGTGCCTGAGCTGCTGCTGATGGCCCGTCCCAGCACCGAAGGGTCGCCCCCAAAGCGCTGTTGCCACAGGCGCCAGGTGAGGACGAGGGGGCGCGAGTCGGCATCCCCGGGACCGAAGGTGCGCCCCAGGTGCGGCGCCACGCCAATCGTGGCGAAGTAGTCCTCGCTCACGTAGGCGCCCACCACGCGCCGCACCCCGGTGGGCTCGGGAATCGTGAGGTCCTCGCCGCGCACGAAGGCCATGCGCTCGAACGCCGTCGCCCGCGACTTCCAGTCCTGGAAGGTGGGATACGACACCGGCCGCTGTCCGCCGCTTGGCGTCTGCTCCAGCAGCGAGTGCAGCCGCTCCACCTGCGGAAAGACGAACGGCCGCATGACGATCCCGTCGACCAGCGCCCAGGTGGCCGTGGCGGCGCCCGCGCCGAGCGCGAGGATGGCGGTGACGAGCAGCGCGAAGAGCGGCGCCCGCGCAATGGTGCGCAGCGCGATGCGCAGGTCGTGCCGCAGGTCGTCGAGCCAGGAGGTGGTGGCGAGCGCGGGTGCAGTCATCGCGGGCGGAGTGGGAGTCCCTCGCTTGGTCACCGCGCGCGCCCGCCGGGTTTGCGGCGCGGCGGCGATGTCCTCCCCGCTTTCGCCTTCGACGGCGCCGCGGCCTTGGAGCGCGTTGCGCCTTTGGCGCGCGTCGCGCCTTTCGAGCGCGTCGCGGCCTTCGCCCGCACGGCGCCCTTGGGCGCGGACACGCTCCGCACCCCCTGCAGCGCCAGCGCCACCCACTCGGCCAGTTCGGGGTCGTCGGCGATGGCGTCGGCGGAGACGACGACCCAGCTGCCCATGGGCCGCTCACCGTCAGGCGCAAAGGCGATCACCCCCGGGCGGGCCAGCGCCGCGGCATACCCGTCGGGGGGCATCTTGGCGATGATCTCGTCGCCGTAGGCGATGACGAAGGTGCTCTTCCCCTGCAGGAAGCCCCACCCGCCAAAGACGCCGCGCTCGCGCGATCCCCGTTCACCCAGGCGGGCCAGCGCGTCGCGCAGGCGCTCCACCAGCCCCGGATCGTACGCCATGGCCACCTCGTGCGTGCCGGCGTGCACGCGACCTGGCGGGCACTCGGCGGAGCGGAGCCGTCAGGCGCCGCCCGGCGGGACGACGGTCAGGCGGCCGGTTGGTCGGGATACTCGGCAGACACCGTTTGCGCGCACCGCACCAGGGCGGACAACGCGCGCGCGTGCATCATGAGCGCCGCCGCGTTGCCGGTCAATCGCACCTGGCCGCGCATCACCGCCGTCACCGGGTCCAGCGCCCCGATGAGGATCTCGCGCCAGGTCTCGTAGCCGGTGCGGATGATCACCGGTGCGGTGCAGGCGTCGGGGGAGATGATGCGTGCGGTGTGGCAGAGTCCCCGATCCACCACGAGCTCCAGCGCGACCGGGCCAATGAGCCCGACCGGGGCACCGTCGTCGAGGACGAAGCCGATCGTCGCCTGCCACTGCAGGCCGACCTGTCGATACTCGAGGTCGGCGTTGACCGCGTCGCGAAAGGCGTCGGCCCAGGCTTGCGAGAAGAGCGATGGTGGAACGAGATGGCGCGGCACGACGAGACCAGCGGGCTATGAGGACCGGGGACATGAACGGACGTTCATGTTCAAACGATCGCTCGTTGGCGCGAGTCCGTCCCGCCCCCCTACTGGTGCCGACGCGCGCGGCGGAGTGCGCGCATGACCGTGCGCCCCGCCGCGAAGGCTCCCGCGACCGTGTAGAGGTAGAAGGTGTAGACCCGCCACCATATCAGTGATGCCCCAAGCAATCGTGCAGGGAGCGTGCCGCCGAGTGCCGCCTTGAACGCGACCTCCACCATTCCGCCGCCGCCCGGGGCCGGCGCCAGCGCCGCGCCGTACAGCAGGACCATGGGCCACAAGAGCATGGGCCCCATCTTCACCCCGCCGCCGTACGACCAGACGATGATGGGAAGGGTGAGCAGGCGGGCCCCCACGTGCGCCACCGAAAAGAGGAGCGCCGCCACCATCATCCCCCGGTGCGCGTCGCGGATGGCATCCACGCTGCCGCGCAGTTGCCGCAGCCCGCGCTGCACCCGGCGCCAGATGAGGGCATTCACCCCCATCTGCCGCACCCACCACGGCCGCGGTCCCTTGGAGTTGCGGCGCGACAGGGTGAGCGCCACCACCCCCGCGCCGAGCACCCCGCCGGAGTACACCAGCGTGGTGCCGAGGAGTCCGCGCACCAGTCCGCTGTGATCCTGCAGCACGAGTCCCAGGACGATGGTGACCACCAGGAGGGACACCATCTCGAGGGCAATCTCGAGAAAGAGGACGAGGACCACCCCACCCAGGGGCGTACCCCCCTCGCTCATGATGAGGAAGCGCGCCGGCTCGGCGCCGGACCGGGAGGGGGTGATCGCTGCTGCGAAGTCGCCGCCGAGCGTCGTGCGGAGAATCGTCCCGAAGGACACGTGGACGCCGATGGCGCGGGCCGAAAAGTGGATCTTCACCACCCGGAATAGCACGTCGAGCCCGAACGCCCCGAGGCAGAGCAGGTGCGCCCACCAGGGGAGCCCCAGCGGCGCCCCCTCGTCGGGCCAGTTGGAGGCGATGACGTACGCCGACGCCCCGAACGTGACCAGGAACGAGAGCGCGGTGAGGAGCCAGCGAAACGGGGTCAAGAAATCCGGGGGCGAGGGCGCCGCAATCTATCGGAAGCGGCGGTGCGGCTAAACACTTGAGGCAGTTCCGGCATCCTACGGAGGCACGGCGCAGAACGAGTCGTGCCTTTCGCCCCAGCCCCCTCCTCGATTTCCCCGCTGTCGACGCTTCCCACGCCCGGGTCGTCCAGTCACCTCCCGCTCGGCGCCGCCGAGGGGGCGGCCGGGGCGCGCGGCGGCGAGGTGCGCACGCGCGGGGGTGAGGCGGGAGGGGTGGATCGTGGACGGGAGGCGGGGAATGGGGGGGCGTCGGAGCTGCAGGTGGTGCAGCTCGCGCAGGGGGGAGACGGGCGGGCGTTCGAGGCGCTGTACCGCATGCACGCCGGCCGTGTGTTCGCGCTCTGCTTGCGCATGACGGGGGAGCGGCACCGGGCGCAGGAGCTGGCGCACGACGCCTTTGTCCGCGCCTGGGAGCGCCTGGGGTCGTTTCGTGGTGAATCTGCATTTGGCAGTTGGCTGCACCGGCTGACCGTGAACGTGGTGCTGGAGCGCCAGCGCGGGGAACGGCGCCGGCTGGCGCACGAGGTGCCCGGCGATGACCTGGAAGGGGACGCGAGCGACGGATGGAGCGACGCGGCTGGGGAGGGAGACTCCGCGGATTCGTGGGCGTGGCAGCGTGCCACCCGGGGCGATGACGCGACTCGGCTCGACCTGGAGGCGGCGATCGCGCGCCTCCCGACGAATGCGCGGACCGTCTTCGTGCTGCACGTGGTGGAGGGGTACCGGCACGACGAGATCGCGACCCTGATGACAATTGCCGAGGGGACGGTGCGGGCCCACCTGCACCGCGCCCGTCGGCTCCTGATGGAGTACCTGTCACGATGACCGCACACCTGGGGTGGGAGAGGCTGCACGAGCTGGCCGACGCGGGCGGCCTGCCGGAACGCGCGTCGCGGGACGCCGAGTTGCATCTGGCGGAGTGTGCGCGCTGCCGGGAGGCGCTGGAGGCGCTGCGCGCGGTGGACGCGGCGGCGCGCGCCCTCCCCGCGTCGATCGAGCCGCCGGAGTCGCTGTGGGGGACGGTGTCCGCGAGCATTGCGCGTTCGTCGGGCACCGCTCCGCCGGCCAGCGCCGTCGTGCCGGCGCAGCCCCGACCGGTGCGCCTGACGGCGCCACGCCGCACCGTGAAGGTGGAGACGCGCTGGCTCGCCGCCGCCGCGCTCGTCCTCATGACCATGACCGCGGCGGCCACCGTGTGGCTGATGCGAGGGGACACCGCACCGCAGGTTGCGGCTGGCGGGACACCGGCCGCCTCGGCGATCCCGGCGGCCTTCGCCGCGACGGAGCGCGCGTACCTCCACGACGTGGCCCAGCTCGAGTCGCTGCTGGCGGCGCAGCGCGCGCGCCTGTCGCCTGCAACCATCGCCGTCGTCGAGCGCGCGCTGGGCACCATCGACGCCGCCATCGCCGAGGCGCGCCTGGCGCTCATCGCCGATCCCGCCAACCAGGAACTGGCAGAGCTGCTGGCCGCCGGCTACCGGCACAAGGTGGAGCTGCTGCGCCGCGCTGCCGAAGCCACGGGGACCGCATGATGACCAACCCGAAAGTGTGGAACGCGAGGGCATCGATGCCGATGGTGCTGCACGCGAAGGTGTCGAATCCGATGAAGCGGAACCCACGCATCTCCCCTGCCATGTCTCCCAGCGTCATGTCGCCCAGGTCGCTCCTCTCGCTCCCGTGGCTCCTGTCGCTCGCCGCGGTGTGGCTCAATGCGGCCACCCCGGCCAGGCTCGGTGCGCAGGCGGGGGCCAAGCCGGGCCAGGTGCAGCGCATCGAACGCCGTCACGCCGTCACCGGCGACGTCTACTTCCGCCTGGCCGGGAGCGTGGGCCGGTTGCAGGTGACGGGATGGGCGAAGGACTCGCTGGTGGTGACCGGGACGCTTCCGGCGGGGGTGCGCCTGGAGATGGGGATTGGCGGCGACGGGCGCACGCCGGCACGCGGCGTGAAGGCGTTCGTGGAATCGGCCAACGACGCGCTGGCCAGCAGTGGCGTGCTGGAGATCCGCGTGCCGCAGAATGCCCGCGTCTGGCTCAAGGCGGGGACGGCGCAGGTGGAGGTGCGCGACGTGACGGGCGGGGTGGACGTGAACCTGGTGGGCGGTGACGTGCGCGTGTACGGTTCACCCCGCGAGCTGCAAGTCGAGGCGATGGATGCCGCGGTGGCGATCGAGGGGAACCCCGCCTGGTGCCGCGCCAAGACGGCGGCGGGCGACATCACGCTGCGCGGCGGCAGCAGCGACCTGGCGCTCACGTCGGTGAGCGGGACGTTGCGCGTGGAGGGCGGGGCGGTGGAGCGCGGCCGCCTGGAGACGGTGACCGGCGCCATCCACTTCGGTGCCACCGCGGCCAACGCCGGCGTGATCACCTTCGACTCGCACTCGGGCCCCATCGACGTGCGCCTCCCCGCCTCCGACGACTTTGCCTTCCTGGCCTCGTCCATCACGGGCACGGTGCAGAATGCCTACGATCGCACGCGCACGATTCCCGGACGCGAGGGGCGCGGCGCGGAGCTTTCCATCGAACGCGGCAATGCCTCGATCCGCCTGACGGCGCGCACCTTCAAGGGGGCCATCTCGGCGCGGCGCTGAGGAGGCTGGCGGAGCGCGCAGGGCGGCGCCGCGACCGCGACTAAACGCGGCGTGGTTGGGCGGCATCGAATGGGGGCGCCGGCTTCCGGCCCCCTAACGATGAGAGGATAGCACCATGCCCACCCTGCGCTCGCTCACTCACCCTGTCGCTCCCGCTCCTTGCCGTGCTCCCCCTCGTCCCCGTCGTCCCCGCCGGTCCCGGGACGGACGCCGGCGTCGGCGGCATGTCGCCACTCGGCGCCGCTCCGGCCGGCACGACGATGGGGCCGCCGTGGATCTCCATCGAGTATCCGGCCAACCCGTTCGATGCCACCACGCGCGGCGCCTTCCTGGTGGTCCATGCCTTCCATCACGGCACTCCCACCGGCTTCCCCATCTCCGGCACGGCGGAAGGGATCGTGGGTGGAGAGCGGAAGACGGTGAAGCTCGCCTTCACCACCACCTCGCGCGCGGGGGTGTACGCCCTGGCCAAACAGTGGCCTAACGAAGGCACCTGGACGCTGCTCGTGACTGCCGCGCAGGGGCCCGAGGACCGCGTCTCCGCGATCGTCGAGCTGGGACAGACCGGGGAGGTGGCGTCGGTGCGCGTCCCCACTCGGCAGCAGGACCGCTGGACCGTGCCCGCCCCCGTGCAGATGGCGGAGGTGGAGCGCTCGCTGCGCGAGCGCGCGGCGCGTCACGCCGCGGCCCGCTAGGGAGTAGCCGGCGGGGCGCGGCGCGCGCAACTTGTGCGCGTGCTGCGCCCCGCCACCCTGCCACCGCCACGCCGCCGAGGCTTCACCTTCGTGGAGATCCTCGTGGCGATGCTCGTCTTCTCCATCCTGGTGGCGCTCGCCGTGGCGCGCTATCGCGCCATGAAGGAGCGCGGCTACCTGGCCGAGATGCGCACCGACCTGGGGAACCTGCGCATTGCCGAGGAGGCGTACTGGGCCGAGGCCGGGCAGTACACGGTGGACCAGTCGCTGCTCGACTATCGCACCGGGTCACGCGTGACGGTGGTGATCACCACCAGCGATCCCTATGCCGGCTTCGACGCCGAGGCGACGCACGCCGGGGCGCCGGGCGTCACGTGCAGGATGTACGTGGGGCGCGCGACCTCGACCACGCCGAGCGGCGAGATCGCCTGCCAGTGAGGGCGGCCGCCTAACGGGCGAACCGGAACCCGAGGGTGGCGGTGCGTCCCTGCGTGACCTGCAGGTTGTCCCGCTCGTTCTGCTGCACGTTGGTGAGGTTGTCCACCCGCACGTACCACTCGGTGCCGCGCGTGAGCGCATACGACAGCCCGGCGAACGGCTTGGTGATGCCCGGGTAGTCGACCAGGTAGTTGCGCTGCGAGCCGCGCGCCGGCTGCATGCCCATCTCCCCACCGTAGAAGCCCAGCCAGTCGTAGCCCACCCACGACCCCACGTAGTTGGCCCCCACCGTGGCACGCAGGCGCCGTGCATCCCAGGTGAGCGAGGCCATCCCCTGGCTCCCCGGTACCTCCGGGACGCGGTCGCCGATGGTCAGGTACCCGGTGTACAGGCGCGAGACGGCGCGCACGCGCGAGTCGGTGAGCGCCCAGGTGAGGTCGGCGCGCAGGTTGCCCCCGCGCAGCGATCCCTCCAGCTCGACGCCGCGGTTGTCGATGCGCCCCACGTTCTGGAACTGCACCGTGCGCGCGTTCTGCCGCCGGTCGGCCACCACCTGCTGGATCAGGCCGTCGGCTGTCTGCGCGTAGGTCGTGAGCGACAGGGTCGCGCGGTCCCCCATGTACAGCTCCATGCCAGCCTCGGTCCCCGACTGCACCTCGGGCTGCAGTTCCGGGTTGGCCAACTGGCTGAAGCCGATGGTGCGCACCGCGCGGCGGGCGTTGGGCTGCGGCGGGCGGATCCCCTTGCCGTAGGCAGCGCGCAGCTTGACCGTCGCGCTTCCCACATCGCGCGTGAAGGCGGCGCCCAGCATGGGGGCGTACGCCGTGCCGTAGTTCTCGCCGAACGACGAGTTGCGCTCGCCGCGCAGCCCCGCCGTCAGGAAGAGGTTGTTGTGCAGCTCCAGCTTCACCTGGCCAAAGACGCCGGCGTTGTCCACCTCGTCCGAGTAGAGCGGGACGAGTCCCGTGCCGGTGCCCGAGACGTCGCTTCGCAGCCCCAGCCGCTCGCGCAGGAGCGCACTGCGCTCGGCGCCGAGCGTTGCGCTCAGCGAGACGTCGGGCCGGTGCACCAGGCGCAGCGCCATCGCGTAGCGCAGCGACGACTTGCTGGCGTTCTCCCGCGTGGCACCCAGCAGGGCGTCGGCGACCGTGGCGGGCTCGCGCTGCGGGGCAATGGCACCGGCGTGCCGGTCGAGCCCGACCACCAGCGTCTGCCGCAGCCACTCGCGCGGCTGGTAGTCGGCGGTGAGGCCGTAGGTCTCGTTCTCGATCTGCTGCGACTCCAGCAGCGGGCGGATGGTGGTGGGGACCGGGTTGTTCGCCAGCAGCGGGTTGGACGGGGCGACGAAGCGCACGTCGGCGTAGCGCATGGTGGCATCCAGCCGCAACGCGCCGATCACGGTGCGGGCGCCGCCAAAGGTGCCGCGATACCCCGACGACCCGCCCGGCGCGATGGCCCCCACGTCCTCGAAGCTGCCGCCGAAGCCTAACGACGTACGCCCGCCCCCGGTGGAGAGCATCGCCGAGTGGTGTTGCGTCCCGGTGGCGTTCTCCATGTAGCGGGA
>CAZVDJ010000094.1:0-10476 GCA_964626245.1 uncultured Gemmatimonadaceae bacterium | reverse complement strand
CGGCTGGCCATTCGGCATCGTGTCGCGCGACGAGTCGAACTTCTTGCCGTCGGTGAGCCACCCCGGGTAGTGCACGTAGAAGCACTTGTCGGGCGCCGCCTCCGCCCCGCTCCCCTCCGCCAATTCGATGTAGCGCATGGTGAACTGCGTCCGTTCCTTGCCGCGAACGGGGGGCGGGGCCCCGCCAGCCCCGCCGCGCTGCATGCAGGCGGCGAGGAGAAGGGCAGCGGCGCAGGCGCCGAGCAGTGGGTGCAGGATGCGGCGCATGAGGCGACAAGACGGGGTGATGGAAGGCGCTCGTCACGCAATGTCGCCGTCCGCGTTCGGCACGTCCAGAGTGTGCCGCACTCGCTGCGTTGACGCCTTGAACTCGCATCCCGATCTTGGGGCGCCGTTCCTGCTTGCCCGCACGGGTGCGCGTTGCGAGCGGCGCCTCATCGGAGAAAGACGCATGCGCCTCACCAGGATTCGCGCCCTCGCCCCGTTCATCGCCCTCGCCGCGCTCGTGCTCGCCGACGTCGCCGGCGCGGGCGCGCAGCAGTCGCCAGCCGCAACCGCGACGGCCATCACGGTGGGTCCCAACCGGCGACTCGGTCCCGGCGAGTACAATGAGATGTGGGTGGCGGTGAGCCCGGCCAACCCGAGCGTGATGATCGCCGTCGCGCAGCAGGGGGGCGACGAACTGGGGACCGGCGCGCGGCATGCCGTCACCCTCGTCTCGCGCGACGCGGGAAACACGTGGGCCACGGTGCGCCTTCCGGGCTACACCGCCGGAGCCTTCGATCCCATGGTGGTCGTGGGCCCTGAAGGTCGCTTCTACGTGATGCAGTGCGTGATTGGGGGAAGCTTCGCGCGAGAGATCGGCGGCCCCGAGGCGTCACAGCGGGCGGCCATCCGCGTCTGGAGCACCACGGGAGAGGGCTGGACGTGGGACGGCCCCACCGAGATCCATCCGTCGGTGCAACCCGATCACGCGCGTCTGGTCGTGGACATGAGCAGCGGCCCGCATCGCGGGCGCGTGTACCTGGCGTGGAACGACGTGTACGACTCGTTCGTGCGTGACCAGTACGCGATGTTCCTGCAATACTCCGATGATCACGGGAAGACCTTCACCGACCCGATGCTCATCGACCTGCGGCCGGGGGGGAAGCTCGTCGCCACGGAGCCGGTCGTGCTCTCCGACGGCACCGTGCTCGTCACCTACTACCAGTACTGGAACCCCCTCGGCGACCCGCGCAACGAGAAGCTCCCGATGTTCGTGCGCCGCTCCACCGACGGCGCGAAGACCTTCTCGCCTGCCGAGCAGGTCTTCGATTTTGGTCCGCACATCTGGCCGGCGCGGCGCGGCGAGTTCTCGCGCGCCTTCAGCCTTCCCATCGTGGTGGCCGACACCTCGTCGGCCAGCCCGAATCGCGACCACATCTACGCCACCTGGGACGACACACGGAGCGGGAACTCCGATATCTGGTTCTCGCGCTCCACCGACAAGGGGCGCACGTGGTCGGCGCCGCTGCGCGTGAACGACAATGCGCAGGCTTCACCGCTGGGAGTTGCCGACTTCCGCATGACCCCCGTGGTCGCCGTCGCGCCGCGCGGCGAGATCGCGATCGCCTGGTACGACCGGCGCAACGATCCGGCGCGACGCTGCTGGGACTACATGCTCGCAATCTCGCGCGACGGCGGCCGGCAGTTCGGCGCCAACCAGAGCATCACCAACGCGCGCTCGTGCCCTCCCCCCAGCCAGGGGCCCAGCGCCTACGTGCACAACCTGGCGCCGTTCGACGATCCCAACCGCCCGCCCGACTCCACCGTGGCCCGGATGACCACCATGGAGCGCTTCTCGGTCGCCGGCCCCGACTTCGTGCGGCGTGCGCGCGACGAGGCGCACAGGGGAGTGAGCAACGGCCGGCTCGTCGTCTCCTTCGACGGCACGCGCAACCTCTTTGCGGGTCACTACACTGGCCTTGCCGCTGACCGCGACGGTGCCTTTACCGCCGTGTGGGCCGATCGGCGCAGTGGCCGGCAGGAACTCTACACCGCGCGGATCACGCTCGTGCCCCCCACGGCACCTCCCGGCTCGCTGGCGGAAGGCGACCTCACCGACCGCGTGCAGGTGATGAGCGGCACGCCGCGCTACGACATGGCCAAGGGGACGGTGCGCCTGGAGCTGCAGCTGCGCAACGTCTCGCGCCAGCCCGTGTACGGCCCGCTGCGGCTGGAGGTGGTGGGCATTGCGGCGGCGGGCGGGCAGCCGACGGCGGAGCTGGTCGACTCGGCAGGCGTGGCCCTGACGTCGTCGGTCGTCACCTTTGCGGGGAAGGCCGGTGCGGGTGACCGGCTGGCGTGGCGCGAGGTGAGTGAGGCGGTGGAGGTGGTGCTCAAGCTGCGGCCCGGGGCGGGCTTCGACACGGCGCTCGACTTCCGGGTGCGGGGGCGCGTGGGGCGTTAGGCGTCCGGTGGAACGCCGCGCCCCGGTACACCACCACCGCCTCTGCGGAAAGCGCCGCCCGTTAGGCAGGCGGCGCTTCCCGGGGTCACGCGCTATCCTCCCAGCAGGAACCTCGTCATCTTCGCGGCCACGCTGTCCCGCGAGACGAACATGAAGCTTGCGTGCGACCCGGGGACGGTCACGATTTCCGCGTGCTTCAGCTCCGCCCGGATCCGTGCCTGCGATGCCCGGCGGAACGGGACGGCGTGCTTGGCTTCCCACGCCTGGATCGCGGCATTCGACGCGCTGTCCTTGCCGGGCTGGGAGAGGAAGAGCTCCGAGTAGATCGCGAGCGCCGGCGCCTGCACGCTGCGGTAGTCGCGCCGCTCCGCGAGGAGCGCCGCGAAGGCGCGGGCCGCGTTGCCGCTGTCGGGCACAGGATGCAGCGAACCGTCGGGGGCGAGGCCGCTGATGTCCCGCAGGTACGCCTCGACGCGACTCACGTCGCCGCCCGGCCACCAGGTGGGCATCCACCACGCCTTGAAGGCGTCGAGATTCGCCCGCGCCTCGACGGGTGGCTCCAGCGCCACCGGCAGTTCGCCAAGGCTCCGGCTGAACAGGGAGTCACTCCAGTCATACGCCCCATCGAGATAGACGATCCTGGCCACTCGATCGGGATGGAGGCCGGCGGCCGCCGTGATTTCGTTCCCGCCCATGGACCATCCCGCGAGGCTCGCCTTCGCGATGCCAAGGCTGTCCATGACGGCCACGAGGTCTGCGGCGAGCGTCGGGCTGCTGAACGACTCACCACTCGATGACTTGCCGTGGCCACGCCTGGCGTACGCCACCAGGCGGAACGAGCCGGTGAACGCCGGCGCGATGTCGTCGAACACGTGCGGGGAGTCGCCGTAGCCGTGCACCAGGATCAGCGCCGGCCCCGTTCCGCCCCAGTCCAGGACGTTGAGGCGCACGCCGTTCGCCTCGACGAAGCGCTCCTGATGCGACGCGGCGTCGTGCCATGCGGCTTGCGAGGAGGCATCGCGTTGCCCGGCGGGCGGCTCCGCCGGTCCGCAGGCAACGGCGATCAGGAGAGAGGTCGCGAGGAGGCGCTTCATGTTCGAGTCGGTGTCCCTCACGGCTTCTTGATCAATCCCCTCAATCCCCGCTTCACCGCCCCCTTCGCCCCGTCCTTGGCCCCCTCCTTTGCCCCGGCCTTCATCGCCGAGTCCACATTCACCGAGAACTTCGCCGGGTCGCACTGCTCGCTCCCCTTCCCGTGCTCCTTCTCGCAGTCGGCGCGCGCCTTCGCCATCTCCGCGTTCGCCTCCGCCAGCTGCGCCTTGAGGTCTACCACTTCATAGCCGGCTGGCACCTCGAACAACCCGGCATCGAGCGAGAGCTTCTTGAGCTCCTGCATTTCCATGGTGGTGGTCACTGTCGTCGCCTTGCCGCCGGCGTCGGTGTTGGTGGAGCGCATCACCGACTTGAGCACGGTTCCCTTGGGCGCATTGGCGCGCTCCGCATCGATCAGCGCCTTGAAGGCGTCGCCGCCCATTCCGCCAAAGCCGCGGGCGAAGTTGGTCGCCCATGCCTCGAAGGCCTTGTCCTCGATGAAGCGGTCCGCGACCCACAGCTCGGACTCGGACTGGTCCCTGGTGACGTTCTTTCGCCCCATCACGGTCACGGTGAGCGTGAAGGAACGCGTCACCTTGTACTTGCGCGTGGCATAACCCAGGATCGACTCGCCCGCCCCCAAGGACTCGGTGGCGACCTTCACGTCGCTCACCTCCATCTTCATCATCCCGCCCATGGCGTCCATCATCCCGCCCAGTGCCTGCGGCTCCATGACCATCGCCTTCCTTTCCTCGGGGTCCACGACGGTCATCGTCCCCTTCGTGGCGTCCAGGATGATGAACCCGCCCTTCTTCACCATCCCCCCGCGCTGCTCGCCCTCGAAGTCCATGCGCGCCTTGCCGGGGATGAGCGATACCGTCATGGACGGCTGCGCAGACGCGCCGCGCTGACCGCCATCCGACGTCACCTTCCAGCGGAAACGCCATCCGTCCACCGTCGCAACCGCTCGCGGCGCGGCGAACGTTGCGTCGGCCGCAACGCGTGCGAGAAGCGCAGGCGCGGGGGCCGGCGCGCCTGCCGCGCTGACGAGTGCCATCGCCGCCAGCGGCAACGTGATGAGTGCGATCAGCATGGGCGTCCCTCCGGTAGTCAGTTCGGTGATGGCGCCGAGTACACCGTGCGCCCTCCAACGACCGTCCGCACCACCTGCGCGTCACGGATCGACTCGGGGGCGATCTTCGTAAGGTCGCGGTCGATGATCACGAAGTCGGCGAGCATCCCCGCCCTGAGCGTCCCCTTCTCCCCCTCGGCGAACTCGGCGTAGGCGCTGCCGTACGTGTACGCGCGCAGCGCCTCCTCCACGGTGATCTTCTGCTCCGGCACCCAGCCATCGGGGTTCTTCCCATCGATTGTCCGCCGCGTCACCGCCGCGTAGATCCCCTCCAACGGCGTGGGGGGAGCCACGAACCAGTCCGAGCCGAAGGCGAGCGTCGCCTTGGCGTCCAGCAGCGAGCGGAAGGCATAGGTGTGCCGCGACCGTTCGGCGCCGATCACGCGGTCTGCCCAGCGCCCGTCGTCAATGGCGTGGTACGGCTGCATGGAGGCGATCACCCCCAACTGCTCGAAGCGGGGGATGTCCACCGGCGCCAGGTGCTGCGCGTGTTCGATGCGGAAGCGCCGGTCGCGCGGCCCGTTCTCGCGCGCCACGCGGTCGAAGATCCCCAGGAGGGTGTCGATGGCGCGGTCGCCGATGGCGTGCACGAAGAGGTGCAGCCCGGCCTTGTCGGCACCCATGATCCAGCGGTGCAGGTCCTCGGGCGTGTTGACGAAGAAGCCCGAGTCGCGCGGCGCGTCGGTGAAGGGCGCCTTCATCGCGGCGGTGTGCGACCCGAGCGAACCATCCACGAATCCCTTGAGTGCCCCGAGCTTGAGCCACTGGTCACCGCGCCCGCGCGCGGCCAGCGTGTCACGCAACCGTTCCCATGAGTCGATGGGGACCGCGGTGTAGATGCGCGTGCGCAGCCGCCCCGCCTTGTGCGCCCGGTCGAAGACAACGATGTCGTTCCACGAGCCCAGCCGCGCGTTGATGGAGCCCACATTGTGCACCGATGTCACGCCCTGCGCGGCCACGTACGTCATGGCGCTGTCCAGGGCGGCGTCCTCGCGCTCCGGCGAGGCGTCGGGCACCACCTTGTCGATGAGCCCCGACGCGTTGTCCTTGAAGATCCCCGCCGGCTCGCCCGACGCGTCGCGCTCGATGGCGCCACCGGGGACGTCGGCCGTGGCACGCGTGATCCCCGCCGCCCGCATGGCGGCCGAGTTGGCCAGGCTCATGTGCCCGTCCAAGCGGTTGACCCACACCGGATGGTTAGGGGTGACGGAGTCGACCCACGCCTTGGTCGGGAGCGCCCCTCCCCACAGCTCGTGGTCCCAGTCGCCACCCGTGATCCACGTCCCGTCGGGAACGGTGGCGGCAAAGGCCTTGATGCGCTGGACGAATTCCTCCGGCGTCCTGGCGTCGCGCAGCTGCACCGAGGAGAGGCGGAAGCCCCCGTCCAGGAAGTGCACGTGCGAGTCGATGAAGCCGGGGACCACCATCTGTCCCCTGGCATCGATCACCTCCGCACGGCCGGCGAGCTTGCGGATCTCCGCGCTCGACCCCACGGCGGCAATGCGCTCCCCGCGCACGGCGATCCCATCCGCCCACGGCCGCCGGGCATCCCCGGTCCAGACGCGCGCATTCACGACCGCAAGCGTCACCGGCTCCTGTGCCTCACGAGACGACATGTCACACGCAGTTAGGAGTGAGGCGGTGAGAACGCACGCCAACACTCGCGTCGAAGTCGGCATCTCTCGTCTTCCCGTCCTGTCCCCTGCTCGCGGGCGGCGACTAGCGCCGCTCGAGCGCGTCCCGCACGTCGAGCAGGATCTCGAAATACAGCTGTTCGCGTCGGTAGGCGAAGTCGAGCGACGCCATCTGCGAATCGTCGCCGGTGGCCTTGGCGCGCTCGAACGCCTCGCGGTACATGTCGTCCAGGTTGGCCAGGATGCGGTCGCGGGAGCGGGACATGCGGGTTCTCTCGATGGCTCGGGATGTAAGGCGCGGGGCCTCGTCGGTGGGCGGGGGACGACGCTCCTTCCCGCTCGCCTCGATGGCGTCGAGCAGGTATTTCCTCGCGGCGCCCATGAACATGCGGCGCGGATTCAGGGAGTCGGTCATCCAGGGGGGTGCGGACGTCCGCCCCGCGGGCCCCCCGCGGGACGAGGCGCCGAAACCTACCCCCCGGCACTCCCGCTCGGCACCCGCCCGCCGGGAACCTCTGGTCGCGCAACGGGTTCTTTATGAGCAGAAGGGGAGTAGCCACGCGGAACCGACAATCCGCGCGACCGAATCGTCAGGACTGCGGCGCTGCCAAAAGGCGGCTGACGCACGGTTCGGCCGGATCCCACCCAGGATCAGGCGAGACTTTCGAGCCCGGGGCGCAGTCGCGCCCAGCGTTCGGACGTCTCGCCTTTTTCGCGTCGGTGCACCCCAGTGAGACCAGCAATACGAAGTCAGCCGTCAGAGGACCGCACGTTCCTCCTCCCATCTCCCGTCTCCCGTCTCCCGTCGCCCGTCTCCCGACTCATGTCCAACGTGAAAGTCTTCGTCCTCATGGCCGCCATGACCGCCGTCTTCATGGCGATTGGCGGTGCTGTCGGCGGCCAGTCGGGCGCGATCCTCGCGCTCGTCCTGGCCGGCGGCATGAACGTCTTCATGTACTGGAACTCGGGGTCGATGGTCCTGCGCGCCTACGGCGCCCAGGTCGTGTCGCCCGCCGAGGCGCCCGAGCTGTACCAGATGGTCGACCGGCTGCGCCAGCGGGCCGGGCTCCCCATGCCCACGGTGGCCATTGCCCCGCACGAGCAGCCGAACGCGTTCGCCACCGGGCGCGACCCGGAGCACGCGGTGGTCTGCGTGACGCAGGGGATCATGCGCCTGGTGAGCCGCGACGAGCTGGAAGGGGTCATTGCGCACGAGCTGGCGCACATCAAGAACCGCGACATGCTCCTCCAGACGGTCACCGCCACGATGGCCGGCGCGATTTCCAACCTGGCGATGATCGCGCAGTGGGGGGCGCTGTTGGGCGGCCGCGACGACGACGGCGAGTCGCCGCTGGCAGGTCTGGCCATGGCGATCGTCGCTCCCATCGCCGCGGCGCTCATCCAGTTCGCCATCTCGCGGCAGCGCGAGTTCAAGGCCGACGCCGTGGGCGCCGAGATCTCGGGTCGTCCGTTGGCGCTGGCTTCGGCGCTCACCAAGCTGGACATGGCGGCGCACCGCATCCCGATGCAGGTGTCGCCCGCCGTGGCGCCGCTGGCGCAGGTGAACCCGCTCTCGGCGTTCAACGGGCGCGGCATGATGTCGCTCTTCTCCACGCACCCGTCCACGCAAGAGCGCGTGGCCCGCCTGCAGGCGCTAGCGCGGTAGCGCTGTCACTCGTCGTCCCGTCTTCCCGTCTTCTCCTCCGCTCCGAGGCGGTGAAATACCGCCTCGGAGAGGACGCGCCCGTGCTTCAGGTGCTCCACGACGATGCGCTCGAGCAGTGCGGGGCTGACGTTGTGGTACCACACCCCCTCCGGATACACGGCGACGATGGGCCCCCCCGCGCACACCCCCAGGCACGGCGCCTCGCTGCGCTTCACGCGTGTAGGGCCGAAGAGGAGCTCCTCGCGCTGCAGGAGCGACGCCAGCTGCGCGTAGAGCGCCCGTCCCTGCCGGCTGGGGCTGCAGAACCCGCCCGTGCACACCAGCACGTGACGGGAGTAGCGCTCCATCTCGGGGGCGCGGTCGAACGCCGGGCGCTCGTCCATTACCGCGTCACCGGAACACCGCCATCACGATCTCGGCCAGGATGAGGAGGACGATCACCCATTCCAGCCCCTCGGCGCGCGCCGCCTGCGCCTCGCCATTCAACATCTCGTACGTCTCGCGCACCAGGGTGAGCTTGCGATCCACGCCGGCCCGCCAGGCGCGCCCGCGAAAGATCTCGAGCGCCGCCAGGTAGATCCGCGCCAGGTAGACGTCGTCGGTGACCTTGAACGAGTTCTCCGCGCGCTCCACCAGCTCCGTGGTGTCGGCGAAGAGGCGCTGCATTTCCCCCAGCAGGTGCGAGTAGCGGCGCGTGAAGAAGCGCCCTCCGCTCGCGCGCGCCGACTCGATGCGGTCGTACAGCTTGGGAAGCTCGCCATCCAGCACCGCGTCGTAGTATCGGAGCTCCAGCAGCTGCGCATTGGCGAACTCCAGGATGAACTCGACATCGGTCTCGCTCGCCGTGCGGTCCAGCACCAGGGCGTTGTCCCAGGTCAGCAGCGCCAGGTCGTCGGCGTAGTATGAGAACCGGTGCTGCAATAGCTCGGCGCGCGCGGCGGCCGACAACGTGCGTCGCTCGTTGAGCAGGAGCGGCGCCACGTCCACGCGCTCCATGAACTCCTCGGTGGAGAGCGCGCGCCTGTCGGGCCCCTGCACGTCGTGCAGGCGGAAGACGATGTAGTCCTCGCGCAGCGGCGCGATGCCCGGGCGCACGATGGCGGGCGCGATGCGCTGGTACAGGAGCTGGGCGTGGTGCTCCAGGAGCTCGGGGATCGACTGCTCCAGGTCCACCGCGTTGCCGAAGGCCACGAAGGTGTCCCAGTCGCGCCCCTGGGGGGCCGCCAGCCGCACGCGCAGCGACACCACGCCGAAGTCGAAGATCCGCGCCGACACCTCGGCGTCCATCGGCGTGCCGCCAATGGTGACGCGCTCGCCCCCCAGGATCACCGCCACCGGAGGGTTGGGGATCTGGAGTGCCGCCGCCTCACCGCGCACCGGGCGCACCCGCTCGGGCGCGCTCGCCGCCAGCAGGTCCAGCGCACGATCCAGCGAGACGGAGTAGCCCACGTCGAGCAGGCGATACGCGTGCGCGGCGCCTCGCACCTGCACCGTCCCCGCCGCGAGCGGCTGCACGTCAGTCCTCATCCACCAGCTTGTTGTCGCCCGGCGGGGCGATGTACCGCAGCGCGTTCACCACATGGCCTCGCACCAGGTGCTGCTCCACGATGCGCTCCCCGCCCTCTTCGTTCACCTTGCAGTACCAGGTGTCCTCGGGATAGACCACCACCATGGGACCGTGGCCGCACTGGTTCATGCAGCCGGCCTTGTTCACGCGCACCGTGCCGGCGAGCCCAGCCGCGCGCGCCGCCTTCTTCATGGCGGCAAAGGTCTCGGCCCCCCCTTCGCGGGCGCAGGTCTTTCCGAACGAGCAGACGAAGACGTGGTGGCGGTACTGTCCCATGGCCCGGGAAGCTAGGCGCCTTCACCGTCGGGCGCACCGGGCTAGATTGCCCCGTTCACCCGTCTTCCCGTTCCGATGAGTGCGACCCCCTCTTCACCCGACGTCGCCGCCAAGGGCTACGCGCACCCCGAGGTGCTCGTGAGCACGGCGTGGCTCGCGCAGCACCTGTCCGATCCCGGCATTCGCGTATTGGAGTGCGACGAGGACGTCCTGCTCTACGAGATGAGCCACATCCCGTCGGCGCAGAAGCTCGACTGGCACCAGGACCTCAACGACCACGTGGTGCGCGACTACCTCTCGCGCGAGCAGTTCCAGCAGCTCGTGCGCCGGCTGGGAATCGACGACACCACCACCGTGATCTTCTACGGCGACAAGAACAACTGGTGGGCCTGTTACGCCTTCTGGGTCTTCCAGCTCTTCGGCTTCACCAACGCCCGCGTGCTGGACGGCGGGCGCACCAAGTGGGAGCACGAGGGACGCCCGATGGTCACCGACGTCCCCAGGCACGCGCCCAGCACCTACGTGGCCCGCGAGCGGTCGGACGAGCGCATCCGCGCCTTCATGGCCGACGTGCGCGCCCACATGGCGGCCGGCAAGCCGCTGGTGGACGTGCGCTCCACCCCCGAGTACACCGGCGAGCGCACGCACATGCCGGAGTAC
>CAZVDJ010000093.1:0-10570 GCA_964626245.1 uncultured Gemmatimonadaceae bacterium | reverse complement strand
TGGATCGTGAAGGACGGGATCGGCGGGGTGAGCATGTCGCTGGGCACGCCGATGGAAGTGGCGACCAAGCTCGACGCCTTCCAGAAGCTGGCGCGCGTCCCGCTGCTCGCGTCGTCCGACCTGGAGCCGGCGTTAGGCAGGCTGGAAGGGGGCGTCTTCACGCACTACCTCATGGATGCCGGCGGCGCGACCGTCTTCCCGACCGCCATGGCCATCGCGGCCACCGGGCGCGACGAGGACGCGTATGAGGTAGGGCGCATCATCGGGCGCGAGGCGCGCGCGGTGGGGATCCACGTCAACTTCGCCCCCACGGTCGACGTCAACAACAATCCGGCCAACCCCGTCATCAACACCCGCTCGTTTGGCGAGGATCCGGTGCGCGTCGCACGCCTCGCCGCCCGATTCGTGCAGGGATCGCAGGCGGCCGGGACCTTCGCCACCGCGAAGCACTTCCCCGGCCACGGCGACACCGACGTCGACTCGCACGTGGGGCTCCCCGTGGTCTCGGCCGACTGGCGGCGCTTCCAGCAGGTGGAGCTGGTCCCCTTTCGCGCCGCGATCGAGGCCGGGGCGGGGCTGGTGATGTCGGCGCACATCGCGTTGCCGGCGCTCGAGGGCGACTCGGCGACGCCGGCGACCCTTTCGCCGCGCATCATGACCGGACTCCTGCGCGACACGCTCGGCTTTCGCGGCCTCACCATCACCGACGCCATGACGATGGACGGCGTGGGGAAGGGCTACGGCGTGGCCGAGAGCAGCGTGCTGGCGGTGAAGTCCGGGGCCGACATCCTGCTCAAGCCGAGCGATCCCACGCAGGCCATCGACGCGGTGGTCGGCGCGGTGGAGCGGGGGGAGATCACGCGCGCGCGCATCGACGCTTCCGTGCGCCGCGTCCTTGAACTCAAGGCACGCAGTGGTGTCGCCTTTCACCGCTTCGTCTCGTTCGACTCCCTCCGTGCGGTGGTCGGCTCGCCGGCGCACCGCGCGGCCGCGCAGGACATCGCGCGTCGTGCCGTCACCCTCCTGCGCGATCGCGGAGGGCTCGTCCCGTTGGCGCCCAGGGGGACGGTCGTGGTCCAGTACATGCCCGAGACCGAGCTGCGCGCGGGGCGCGTCTTTGCGGGCATCCTGCGTGGTGCCGATCCCTCGGTGCGCGTCCTGCGTGTCTCGCCGTCCTCGTCGGCGCAGCAGCTGGAGGCGCTGGCCCCCGCGCTCGCGGCCGCGGAGCGCGTGGTCATCGCGGCCTACGTGCGACGCATCGAGGGGGAGGGACGTCCGGCCATCCCGGCGCACATCGCGCAGTGGATGGCCGGCCTTGCGGCTGCCGACTCGGCGGCGGCCCGGCCGCGGCTTGCCCTGGTCGCCTTCGGCAACCCGTACCTGCTGCGTCAGGTCCCGGCGGCCGGCAGCTACATGGTGACGTACAGCGTTGGCGACGCCGCGGAGCGCGCCGCGGCCGACGCGCTGCTCGGGCGCGCGAGCATCACGGGGACGACGCCGGTTTCCCTGCCCGGCTTCTTCGCGCGCGGCGATGGACTGCGGCGCTAGCGGGACGTGCAAGGCCTGCGAGGTGCGAGGCGTGCGTCGTGCGAGGCGTGCGACGCATGCCGTATGCGTTCGGACCGCCGGTCCGGTGCGCGCGGGACCCGGGTGCTGATCGTCTCACGCGCCCATGCGCGGATGCGGCGGCGTGACACGAAGCGGCGCCCCGCGCCGTAGATTTGGTCAACGCCATGACGCCGCGCGACACCGACTCCGAGTTTCCGGGCCTTGCCCAGGCGCTGGCCGGGACGTACCGCATCGAGCGAGAGCTGGGGCGCGGAGGGATGGGGGTCGTGTTCCTGGCCCGCGACGAGCGTCTGGACCGGGCGGTGGCGCTCAAGGTGCTCCCTCCGTCGCTGGCCGCCAATCCCACGGTGCGCGAGCGCTTCCTGCGCGAGGCGCGCACCGCGGCGCAGCTCTCTCATCCCAACATCGTCCCGATCTACTCGGCGGATGAGGCGGGCGGGTGGGCGTACTTCGCGATGGCGTACATCGAGGGGGAGACGTTAGGCGAGCGCCTGGCCTCCCTGGGGCCCCTCCCGGGCGACGAGGTCGTCCGCCTGCTGCGCGACGCGGCGTGGGCACTGGCCTACGCGCACGCACGTGGCGTGGTGCACCGCGACGTGAAGCCGGACAACCTGCTGCTCGAGCGCACGAGCGGCCGCCTGGTGGTCACCGACTTCGGGATCGCGCACGCCCCCGAGGCGTCGCGGCTCACCCAGACCGGGTTGGTGATGGGCTCCGTGCATTTCATGAGTCCGGAGCAGGGGGCGGGCGAGGCGCTGGACGGTCGCAGCGACCTGTATTCGCTGGGAACGGTGGGCTTCCTCCTGCTGAGCGGGCGACTCCCCTTCGAGCATGAGCAGGCGGCGGCAATCCTGGTGCAGCGGGCCACGCGCGATGCGCCGGCGCTCGCCAGCGCGGCGCCGCACGTTCCCGCGAGCATCGCCGCGGTGATCGACCAGTGCCTGGTGCGCGACGCGGCGCTGCGACCGCCAACGGGCGAGGCGCTGGCCGAACTGCTGGCGCAGGCGCTGCGCGACGCGGAGGCGGCCAGCGCCATTTCGCGTCCGCAGCCGGTGCTGAGTGAGACCGAGGCCAACCTGGTGTGGCGCCGGGCGGCGCAGCTGCAAGCCGAGGCGGCGGCCCGCCTGGAATCGCGCACGCGGGAGGAGCGCGCGCTCGTGCGGGCCTCCGGCGCCCCGGCCGGCAGCGAGGCCGGCGCCTCGTCGAACGGGCGCGACCCCTCGGGCGGGTATCGCGTGTCGCAGGTGCAAGCCGCGGCCGAGGAAGCGGGAATCTCTCGCCAGTTTGTCTCCATCGCGCTGGCCGAGGTGGAGGCCGACCGCGGACGGCAGGGGGCGGGCGGGGCGCTCGTCACCCGCGCCGCCGAGCCGTCGCGCATTGCGCGCGCCTTCCTCGGCAGGGCGCCCCGCACGATCTCGGTGAGCCGCGTCTTCGACCATTCGCCCCGCGAGGTGCTGGCGGCGATCGGGACGGCACTGCAGCGCCCGCCGTCGGGGCTCCGCTTGCGCGAGACGATCGGCGGCCACGCGCTGCACGGCGGCGTGCTCGTCTTCGACGTCCCGGCCATGGATGCGTACTCCAGCTCCATGGGCGCGATGCCCTATGGCAACTACCTCTGGACCTGGACGCGCTACCAGCTCTGGGTCAAGACGCTTCGCATGCAGCTGGCGAGTGTCCCCGGGGCACCGTCACGGTGCGAGGTGACGCTGACCATCGAGCCGCCGGAGGGGTTCACGATCTCGTTGTGGGAGTCGGCGGGCCTCGGGGGGATGGGAGGCGGGCTTGGCGCGCTGGTGGGGGCGATCCTCGCCAAGAAGGCGGTGCTCGTCACCCTGCTGGGGCTCCCCAGCGCCCTTCCCCTGCTGGGTGCCGGCCTCGCGGTCGGGGCGATCTCCAACCGCCTGCTGTATCAGTACGCGCTGCGCGAGGCACGCGCCGAGATGGGGAAGGCGCTGGACGAGGTCGTGCGTGACCTCACGCGCGACCTCGTCTTCGGCAACCCGTTCGGCGACCCGACGCCTGCGCTCCCGCCGGGCCGGACTCGTTAGGCCGGCGGGCTACCTCCGCCCCACCGGCTCCAGTCGCACGATCGGCGTGGGCTTCCCGGTGCGGTCGTCGATGGCCAGGTAGATCAGCCCGTCCGGTCCCTGCCGTACGTCGCGCACCCGGCCCACCTTGCGCGCCAGCACCTCCTCGAACTGCGCCTGCTGCCCGTTGAGCGAGAGGCGCTTGACCTTCTCTCATGACAGCCCGCCGGCGAGCAGGTTCCCCTTCCACGCCGGGAACTTGTCACCGGTGTAGAGCACCATCCCCGACGCGCCGATGGAGGGGACCCAGACGTGCAGCGCGTTTTCCATCCCTTCCTTGCGCGTGGCGGTGTGGATGGCGGCGCCGCTGCCGTAGTTCACCCCGAAGCCCACCACCGGCCACCCGTAGTTTGCTCCCTTCTTGATCAGGTTCAGTTCGTCGCCGCCCTGCGGCCCGTGCTCCGTGGCCCACACGTCACCGGTTTCCGGGTGCACCAGCAGCGCTTGCGGGTTGCGGTGCCCGAAGCTCCAGATCTCGGCCTTGGCACCGGCCTGCCCGACGAACGGATTGTCGCTCGGGACCCGGCCGTCGTCGTGGATCCGGTTGATCGTGCCGTGATGGTTGGTGATGTCCTGCGCGGGGTGCTTCTCCAGCTCGCCGCGGGGCGGGACCATGCGATCACCGACGGAGAAATACAGGTGGCCGCTTCGATCGAAGGCGATGCGCGAGCCGAAGTGTCCCGGCGCCCCGCGCGTCTCGGCGACGAAGATGTCCTGGACCCCCTCCAGCCGGTCGTTCACGAAGCGCCCGCGCGCGATGGCGGTGGTGGCCGAGTCGCCGACGGTGGGCTTGGAGTACGAGAGGTACAACAGCCGGTTGTTGGCAAAGTCGGGGTGCGGCACCACGTCGAGCAGCCCGCCCTGCCCGCGCGCCACGACCGCCGGGACGCCCTCCACCGGCGCCTCGAGCAGCTTGCCCTTTCGCACGATGCGAAGCCGTCCCGGGCGCTCGGTCACGAGCATGTCGCCACCCGGCAGGAAGGCGATCGACCAGGGGTTCACCAGCCCGTCGACCACCGTGACGATGCGGTAGTCGTGCTCCGAGGAGCGGTACACCTTGTCCTGCGCCCCGAGCGCAGCGCGCGCGGTGAGCGGTTGGAGCAGGGAGAGGGCTGCGACGCTGGTGGTGGCGAGCACGAAGGCCAGGCGGGTATTCACGTTATCCTCGGCGTGGTACGGATCGGCGGGGCGCGCGACGGAGCAAAGATGGGCCCGGGGCTTTCGCGCGCCAAGCGGCGGCAGGCGTCCCGGACGTCCCGCCGCTGTCCCGTCCGTCCCCGCCGCGGTCGCCCGGCGCCCCGGTAGGCGTTAGGCTCCCTCCATGTTCCGTCGCGACCTCCTTCCGCCCCGTCCCTCGCACGGCCGCGTGGCCGCCTGGGTGGTGGGCGTGGGCGTCGCCCGGGCCATCCTGACGGCACTGTACAACGCACTCGGCGACGTGCAGGCGGGCGAGTCTGGCGACTTCGCGCGTCGGCTGGCCGACGAATTCACGGCGCTCGCCACCGCGATCCCGCTCTTCGCGCTGGTGGCCCTGGGCGTGGCGCGCTGGCCGCTGGGTCACGCCCGCTGGCGTCGGCACCTGGCACCCGTGGCCGTGCTCTTCGTGGCGTACTCGGTCCTGCACACGCTGGCCATGGAGCTGCTGCGCTGGGCAGTGTATCCCCTCCTGGGGGGGGCACGCGACATCAGCCCCCGCGCGCTCGGCCTGGCGATGGGCCACGAGATGCCCAACGACCTGTTCTACTTTGCCTTGTTGGTCGGTTGCGTGGAGCTGTGGCGCTTCTGGTGGGCCGCCAGCGAGCGCGAACGGCGCGAGAAGGCGCTGGAGCGCTCGCTGGCCCAGGCACAGCTCACGGCGCTGCGCCTGCAGCTGCAGCCGCACTTCCTGTTCAACGCGCTCAACACGGTGTCGGCGGCGATGTACGACGATCCGCGCGCGGCCGATGCCATGCTGGGAGAGCTGGCCGAGCTGTTGCGTGCGTCGCTGCGCGCGGATCGCCAGGACCTGGTGCCGCTGCGCGACGAGGTGGCCATCGCGGAGCGGTACGTGCGGCTGCAGCAGGCCCGCTTTGGCGACCGGCTGCGCGTCACCTTCGACATTGCCGAGTCGGTGGGCGCCACGCCGGTCCCCGTCTTCCTGCTGCAGCCGCTCGTGGAAAACGCCGTGCGGCACGGCGGGGTGGAACGACGCGGGCATGGCGAGGTCCGCGTTCGTGCTGCGCCGGCGGCGGCGCCGGCGTGGGTGTCAGTAGAGGTGTGGGACGATGGTGAAGCCGTCGCGCCGGCGGGTGAGGGGAGCGGATTGGGCCTTCGCGCCACCGCGGAGCGACTGCGCCTCCTGTTCGGTGACCGCGCCCAGTTCTCGGCCGGTGCGGTGCCCGACGGCTGGCGCGTGCAGCTGACCGTCCCCGCGGCGAGCGCGGCGGCGAGCGCCGCGGCGGGCGCCGCGCAGGGGGGCGCGTGATGCGCGTGCTGGTGGTCGACGACGAGGCGCCGGCTCGTCGCAAGCTCCGCCTGTTGCTGGCCGACGCGCCGGACGTGGCGGTGGTGGGCGAGGCCGATACGGGTCAGCGCGCGGTGGAGGCGATTCGCGCGTTGCAGCCGGACGTCGTCTTCCTCGACATCCAGATGCCGGAGGGCGACGGGTTCGACGTGGTGGCGGCCATCGGTGCCTCGGACATGCCGGTGACGGTCTTCGTCACCGCGTTCGACGAGCATGCGGTACGTGCCTTCGAGGTGGAGGCGATCGACTACATCCTCAAGCCCTACGCCCCCGAGCGCCTGGCGGCCGCGCTGCAGCGGGTGCGAGAGCGCCTGGCGCCCCTGCCCGCGCCTCGTCAGGCGCCGGAAGCCGCTGCCGCCCTGTCGCGCGCCATGGAGTCGCTGGCGCCGTCACGGCCGCCGCTGCGACACCTGCTGGTGGAGCACGGCCAGCGGTCGCTCTTCCTTCCCGTGGAGCGCATCGACTGGGTGGAGGCGGACCGCAACTACGTGACGGTGCATGCGGGGACGCACCGCTTCACCCTGCGCAGCACGCTCAACGCCTTCGCGGCCCGGCTGGACGCCGACCGCTTCCTTCGCATCAACCGATCGCAGGTGGTGCGCATCGATGCCGTGCGCGAGGTGCAGGACTGGTCGCACGGCGACCGCCACGTGGTGATGCACGACGGAAGCACGCTGGTCTGGAGCCGGCGCTACCGGGCGCGCGACGACGGCCGGTTCGGGATCGAGTAGCCGGATCGCGACGCCTGCCGAACGTTAGGCGGTCGCCTCGGCGTGGGCATCAACCGCGCCGGCCTTGCGCATGGAGCGCATGCTGCGCGTCTCGCGGAAGAGCAGGGCCACGGCCACGGCATAACAGGCGGCGGCCAGCCACGGCACCGCCGCGTAGATCGTGGCGCCCTGCAGCACCGCCCCCACCGACATCGTGACCCCCAGGGAGATTGCGAGCACCGCATACGCCGGGCTTCGGTACATCCACCAGTAGGGGAGGAAGTGCGACCCGAAGAGGATGGCCATGGTCCACGGCGTCCACGCCGGTTCCAGCGTGAAGACCAGGATGGCGACGGGCCAGAAGAAGCCTTGCAGCGCCGCGACCATGAGGCCGAGTGAGGTGAGCGACGGTGACTTGGCCATGATGTCGCCGCCCAGCAGCCGCGTGATGACGATCCCGACCGGGAAGACGGCGCCGGTGAGCCAGAAGGCGAGGATGATCGCGCGGCGATCGGGGGTGTCGCCGAGGAGGAAGCCGAGGGCAATCCAGTAGAGGAAGCCGGCGATCGGCATTCCCATCCCTTTCATCGTGAGGCGCGCGAGTTCATCGCGTTCCTGATCGAGGGTCGTCATGGTCGGGAGTCGTTGAGGGGAGCGCGTTGCCCCGTGTCGTACGGCGACCCCGGGGCCGGGGATTCACGCGCGGCGCGCCGCGCGCCATGTTCTCGCGCCAGGTCCTCCACGGTGCCGCGCGCCGCGTCCTCCTCCCGTCACGCCCGCTTCCATGCCGGTCGCCCCGCCCGAATCCGTGTCGCCGCGCGCGCGGCGTCCCGTGAAGAGCTGGACCACGCGCCTGCACCGGTGGGTGGGGCTGGCGAGCGGCGCGGTGGTCTTCATCGTCTCGCTCAGCGGGGCGATCTACGTGTGGGAGGCAGAACTCTTCGCGCTCGGCAATCGCGGGCTGGTGTACGTGGCCCCCGCCGGCTCCCGCGCCGACGCGGCGACGCTGGTCGCGGCGGCGCAGGGGGCACTGGCCCCTGGTCGGCAGGTGCAACGCCTGACGCTCTACCGGGACCCGGGGCGTGCGGCGGTCGCCATCTCCCAGCGCGGCAATCCGGAGGCGGCCACCTATTTCCAGGAGTACGACTGGTACGACGAGGTCTACCTCGACCCGGCCTCGGCGCGGGTGCTGGGCGTGGTGGACCGCACGCGCGAGTGGACCTTCGTCACCCGTCGCATTCACACCAGCCTGCTGCTGGCGGAACGGGGCACGCACCTGGTCGCGGTCGCGACGCTCCTCTTCACCGGGATGCTCCTGACCGGGTTGTACCTGTGGTGGCCGCGCACGCGCGCCGTGCTCGCCACGCGGCTGCGCCCGCGCCTCGTGGGCCCGTGGAAGCGCGCCGTCTTCGACGGGCACGCCGTCCTGGGTTTCTACGGATTGCTGGGGTTGCTGGTGGTGGCGCTCACCGGCCCGGTGTGGACCTGGCGCTGGTACACCAACGCCATCGCCTGGACGCTCACCGGGGAGGCGCGACTGGTGAACGAACCAGTCCCGGTCCCCGCGCCGGTGGTGACGCCGTCCGCACAGCCCGAGGAGCGCGCCTTGCAGGCGACGGCGCGCGCCGTTCCCGACTATGGACGCCTGATGCTGGAAGTGCCGCCCGATTCCACGCGGGTGCTCACGGTGGGGGCGGTCTTCGATCGCTCGAGCCTGTGGGAGGAGTACGAGCGTTACTACTTCCACCCCACGTCGGGAGAACTCCTGGGCGACGAGCGGTTCGAGGAGAAGAACCTGGCGATGAAGTGGCGCAACTCCAACTACGGGATCCACACGGGAACGCTGCTGGGGTGGCCCATGCAGCTGGCGGCCACGGCGGTCGCGCTGCTCGCCACCAGCCTCCCGGTCACGGGGGCGCTGGTCTGGTTTCCCCGCTGGCGGCGGGGGCGCGCGCGGCGGCGTTAGGCTTCGCCCCGCGCACCCCGGCCGACCGCCGGCGGGCGTCTACTGCAGGTTGACCTGGTAGATCGCCGTGGTCCCGCTCACCTCGTGCCCCACGATGAGGAGCGCGCGCCCGTTGGGTGAACGCGCCGCCGGGACGAACTCCAGCCCCTCGGGCCCCAGGTCGCCCGCGGCACCCTGCCGCGAGTTGGCATAGGTCACGAAGTGCGGGGCAAACGGGTTGGTGACGTCGTATACCATGATCCCCCCCACGCGCTCCAACCCGACGAAGGCAAAGGTGCGCTGCCCGAAGCGCGCCGTCACCACGCCCTCGGGCTCGGGCCCCTTGTTGTCGCTGCGGTCGTCCAGGGAGTTGCCGCTGTTGCTGGCGTTGAAGTTCACGTTGGGGAGCGCGGTCGTGCGCCGCTCGAACTGGTCGCCCGAATCCCACACCAGCGTGCCGCTGGCGGACCAGATGCTGAACGATCGCGCGCCGAGCACGAAGAGCGAGTCGTACTGCCCCGTGGCCGCGTTCAGCCCCAGCGTCCGCGTGACCGTCAGGCGACCGAGGCGCGAGTTGGCCGAGCACGGACCGTCGCACGCGTCGCTGGAGAAGATGGCCGGGTTGAGCGGCAGCGCACTCACTCGCGACTCCTCCGTGAAACCGGGCGTCCCCTGCCAGTCGCGCGCATCGCCTTCATTGGCCGTGACCAGGAAGGTCTGCCCGCCGGCGCGATAGGAGGCGATGGCATCGGGCTGGTACATCCCGAACACCGGCCAGTTGCGAATGCGAATCGCCGGGCCGTTCGCGGGCCCGTCGCGATCGCTCGCGTCGAGCGCGTTGCCCGGGAGCCGATGGTCCTTGTAGCCAAGCGGCGCGATGCTGGTGACCGAGGCCGACGCGATGTCGACGATGGCGATGGCGTTGTTCTCCTGCAGCGTGACCCACGCCGTGCGCCCGTCCTCGGAGACGGCGATGTACTCGGGCTCGAGGTCCTGCGCCGCCGAGGCGTTGGGTCCGTAGATCCGCACCCCCCTGGCCCGCAGCGAGGCTTCCTGCCCGTTGAAGGGGGTGAAGGCGGCAGTGCGCACCGTCGGCGCCGTCACATCCGTCACGTCGATGATGCTCACCGATCCCTCGGGATCGACCAGGTAGTTGTCGTCCGGCTCTCCTTCATTTGCCACCAGCAGGGTCTTTCCGCGCTCGTCGAAGGTGAGCATGTCGGGGAGGGCCCCGACGCTGACGCTGCTGATCAGCTGCAGCGTGGCCGCGTCGTACAGGGCCACGACGCCGGGCGCCGTCTTGACGACGTTCTGGATGGCCAACGCCACCACGCCGTCGCGCGCGTCCACGCTGTTGGCGGCGGCGCCGAGGGCGCTCACCGAGATGGTGCCGATCGGGATGGGGGCACCCGGGTTCGAGAGGTCGGCGACGTCGACGGTGCCGAGCGCGCCGTTCACGATGAAGAGCCGCCGCGTGGTGGCGTCGTACGCCGTGATCTCGGCGGCGCCCGCGCCACCGCTTACGACCTCGCCGATCCTGGCGAGCGTGAGCGAGGCGGGCGTGATGTCGGCGTTGGGGTCGAGCGCCGCGTCGGTGACGGCGCGCGACGGGGCGACCGGCCGGTCGGTGGAACAGGCGGCCATCGCGAACAGCAACAGCACCGCGCGGGCCGCGGCAAGGGAGTGGGAGCGTCGCATCTCTCAGGGGGTACGGGGGGCCCGCGCGGCAACCGGCGGGCTCGTCTCGGAGGATGGC
>CAZVDJ010000092.1:0-10605 GCA_964626245.1 uncultured Gemmatimonadaceae bacterium | reverse complement strand
TATGAGGTAGGTTGGATCTCAGACCTCCCGCCGGGTGGGAGGCGCTCGCAGGGGTGTGGTGGCGGCGTTCTGCGTGCGCGCAGCATGCAGCGGACACGCTGGCGCGTCCCGCTGCATTTAGGCATTTCTGCTGCCAAACGCATCGAACTCCACCAAGCCACTCAACTCCACGATGTCCCGCCACGCCCCTTCCCTCGACCTCTCCCCGGTCCTCAGCGCCGCACACCGCTGGCTGGAGGCCTGCCTCGTCGGCGATGGATCGATGTTCACCGCTGAGTCGCTATGGACCCCGGAGAACCTCGAAGCCCTTCGGACTGCCTTCGTCGAGAAGCCAGACACGGGCGCCGACAGCTTCATGACCAAACTGCTTCGGCAGACCCGCCACCTCTCGCCCCAGGTCAAGCGACTTACGGCCGAGGTGATCTGGGCACTCTTGCTATTCCCGCGGAACATCGGTGCAGAGACAAAGCGTCAGCATATTCGCGCGCTCTGGGAGTCCTCCAAGACCCCGTTTCCCGAGGACAATGAGTGGCTGGCCGATGGACCGATGGGAGGTATTGGCTCCGGCGGCACAGGGTACAACAACCATCGCCCCCGTGAGCTTACCTACCTGCTCACGCTGGCATGTGAGTTCAAGAAGCTGGCGCCGGCCGGTCGGAGGCGTGTCGTGGAGAACTACGATGCCTTCATGCGCTTTATCGACGAGGTTCCGCAGATTGGTACGCGCCAGTTCCCGCACATGCTCCGCTATCTGGCGTTTCCCGAGCGCGTCGAGCGCATGGCCTCGAGGGGCGAGCGCAGGTCGGTGCTGGCAGGATTGAAGGTAGCGACGCTGGCGCAGACGAAGGGGTGGACCGACAAGCAATTGGATGACGCCCTGCTGAGGGTCCGGCAGCAATATGAGGCTCAGCATCCAGCGCGCATCGTGGATTTCTACGACCCACCGCTGGTGCAGCTCTGGAAGCCTCCTGAAGAACCGGAGGATCTGGGCCCGGAAGATGAAGATGATGATGGGGCTGGTGATGCTCCGGTCACCGGACCATTTACCTCCGCTCCCACCGGCCCAGCGCAGAACATCATCTACTACGGCCCGCCCGGCACCGGCAAGACGTGGAAGATCACGGAGCTCCGGAAGCTCTACGTTGACAAGGTCAGCGCCGAGGACCAGCTCGAGCGAAAGGTCGGCAAGTACGGCTGGCGCGCCGTTATTGCCGCCGCGATCGCGAACCTCGGCGCTCCCGCCCGGGTCCCACAGATTCGCGAGCACCGTTGGGTCCAAGCGAAGGCTCGCGAGCGGAAGCGCACCAGTTCGATTCAACAGACCATCTGGGGATATCTGCTGGAGCACACCCCCGAGTCGAACGAGTTCGTGAAGAATGCCGTTCGGCGGGCGCCCTTCATCTTCACGCGTAACAAGGCTGGTGAATGGCAGTTGACACCCGATTGGCGCGAACAGGATGACGAGGCAGCAGCACTCGAGAAGTTGCTCAACACCAGCGGGGACGCCTCGGCGCCAGCCACCAGCCTCTCGCGGATGGTGACGTTCCATCCATCATACGGCTACGAAGAGTTCGTGCGAGGCATCCGCCCAGTATCAACAGGCGACGGCGATGGCGCCGACACGGGGAGCGCATTCGTGGTAGTTGACGGTGCGTTCAAGCGGATATGCGACGAAGCACTCGCTTCCCCGCACAAGCGGTTTGCGTTCTTCATCGACGAGATCAATCGAGCCAACATCGCGAAGGTCTTTGGTGAGCTCATCACGCTCATCGAACCCGACAAGCGCCTTCAGGTCGATGACAAGGGGCGCGTGACGGGCGGACTTGAGGTCCAGTTGGCGGGCTCCAAGTCCGCCGACCGCGCCGATGCGCCGTTCGGTGTTCCGGCGAATCTCGATATCTACGGAACGATGAACACCGCCGATCGCTCGATCGCGCTGCTCGATATCGCCTTGCGGCGCCGCTTTCAGTTTGTGGAACTCGAGCCTGACTACGGCATCATCGCGCGCAATGTTGGCGCGGTTCAGCTGCATCATCTGTTGCGTCGTATCAACGACCGCCTCGAGTTCCTGCTGGATCGGGACCATCGCATCGGGCACGCATACTTCATGAAGGTCAACTCGCTCACTGGACTGCGCGACGTGTTCGAGAAGAACGTTATCCCGCTGCTCCAGGAGTACTTCTTTGACGACCTGTCGCGCGTGGCATCGGTACTCGCGACGTCTACGAAGAGCTCTGCGTTTGTCCAACGCGACTCGCAGCGCTACAGAGACCTCTTCGGCATGAGCGCGCCTGACGGCATGCCGCATGAGCGTGATCGCTACGTCGTGACTCGTAGCGAGACGTGGGAGGAAGAACACTTCGTCGCGCTGTACTCCTTCGGTGTCGGGCCAGTGGTTGCACCCTGACGTGAGGTTCGCGTGATTCGCCCCATCGCCTCGCACGACATCGTCACCGTGGTCGAGCACGCACCGATCCCCATCAGCGATGGCGCGGGCCCTGGCGAGATTACAGCGTCAGAGGCCGAGCGCCTTCTCAGGATCGGAGCCAGGCGTCGAGGCTTCTGCACGCGCGAGTATGGCGCCGTGCGAGTGGCGCAGTTTTGCGGCGTGGTGTCGCTTGGCGCGCGCCTGCTGGAGGTGCTGCCCAAGACGCACACCGCGAGCGAGGCCGCGGAGGCACGCTCCATGGTGGTGCGCATGCTGCGGCTCGTCGGGAGCGCCGGGGTCTTTCGCGACATCCCCGCCGGGCATTCGAGGGTGCAGGAGCGGCTGCTCGATGTCTTCATCGCCGCTTTCTTCGACTGCGCCGCTGCGTTGGCGCGCGGAGGGTTGCTCAAGCAGTACCGCGCGCTCGCGGACGACATCCGCGTTGTGCGGGGACGCGTAAATGCGTCACGGCAGTTCGGAGCGCTCGCCAACCGCACCGACATCGTGGCCTGCGCCTTCGATGAGCTGGACGTCGACAATCGCTGGAACCGCATCGTGAAGAGCGGGATCGTCACGGCGATGGGCTGGACGGGCGACGTGGAGCTGCGACGCCGGGGACTCGACTTGCTCTCCGGGTTGGATGAGGTGGCCACCGTGCCACTCGAGCAGCTCGCGCTCGATCGTGTCACGTTCGACCGAGCGGGCGAGCGCTATCGTCGAGCGGTGGAGTGGGTGCGACTGATCGCCGCCACGCAGTCGCCCGCTATCCGCGCCGGTGACGTCCACTCGCACGGACTCCTGTTCGACATGAACAGGCTGTTCGAGCGCGCGGTGGCGCGGGTGCTCTCCGCCGCCCTGACGGCAGCTGGGCAGTTGACCGTCACACCGCAGGATCACGACGAGTACCTCGCCCGCGTCTCGGGAGGGAAGACACGGCACTTTCCGCTGCGGCCAGATCTCGTGATTCGCCAAGGTGAACGGGTGGTCGCGCTCGCAGACACGAAGTGGAAGATCCTCAGGGTATCGCCACTTCGGCACTTGGTGCCGACGAACGCCGATGTGTACCAGATGGTCGCGTATGCCTCGACCTTCGGCGCCAGCGAGTTGGCGCTGATCTACCCGTGGCAGGCGGGGCTCGAAGGGAGCGCGGAGACGGCCTACCGGCTACGCGCGTACGATGGGCGGAAGGTGACGTTGCACGTGATGTGCATGAGAATGGAGGCGGACGGGATGCCGGTGGTTCGAGGGCAGGGGTTTCTGGAGGCGCTTGGGAGTCGGTCGTAGTCTTGGTAGGTCACCTTCAGGGATGGTGAGGTGTGGCGATGCGAGGAAGTCGCAAGCACGTGCTCGATTGGGTGGAGCGTCCGTCGTTCGACCGGGAACTGGAAGAGCTGCTCAAGCCCGTCAACGTCGCGTTACCGCGAGGCGCCAGGCGAATGCCGGAGAGCCATGCGAGGCCCGCCGAAGCAAGGCTCGAGACGTTCGGACCGAGGGTCTTTCCGGATCGCCCCATATGGGAGGATCTCCGCCGGTGGTGGCTCAAGCATCCAACCGGCGCCAATACCCCGAACTGGGACCTTGCCGTCGAGTGCGAGATCGAGGGGGTGCGAGGGCTGCGCCTCATCGAGGCCAAGGCGAATGCGCCGGAGCTATCGTCCGCGGGAAAGTTGGTACGGAAGGGTTCGTCGCCTCGGTCCAGGGAGAACACGGAACGCATAGACGCTGCATTGCACGAGGCTGCGGCCGCACTTTCCAGTGCGGGTTACGAGGCTCACTTTTCCGTGAGCAAGTCCTACCAGCTCGCAAACCGACTGGCGTTTGCCTGGAAATTGGCGACCGGCGGAGTTCCCGTTGTCCTGGTATACCTGGGCTTCCTTGGCGATACGGGGATCACGGACGTCGGCGATCTTCTCGCGGATGCTTCGCACTGGAACGGGCTCTTCGCGGAGCACCTCGCGGACATAGCGCCCGGCATTTCGGTCGACCAGCGCGTCAACGTAGGGGCAGGATTCTGGATCCTGAGCCGGAGCTGCAACGTCTTGAGCCCGTCAGGACCCGCGCCTGTGACGCACCGCAACACCGGAGCTCGCGAGGCATGATCCCGGCGTACGTTGGGATCGACGTTGCCTTCGCGAAGGGGAAGGCACTCCCAGTCGCGATCGTGACGTGGCGGGACGGTTGCCTCGTCCCATTGCCACTTCGGCAACTGGGGTACTCCCCGCCTCGGGGAAGTGGCAATGTCAGTGCCCTCGACGACGTGATTGTCCGTGAGTTCGCGAGGGCAGCCGCTCTCTACTTGCGCACGGTCTCTCGCGAGTTCGACCTCGTTCTTGAACGGATCGCGATCGATGCCCCGCAGGCCCCCGCTGCCCCCGGCCGACGTCGAGCCGCCGAGCTGGCGCTCGACGCGTCCGGTGTCAGCTGCTTCGCGACGCCCTCCGCCGAGGACTTCGAGCGCATACGCCGGAAGGTCCGCGCGCATCTCGAGGCCGGCGGTTCTGAAGGCGCGCTACCACACTCGAACCAGCTCTGGATGCTGGTCGGGTTTGCATTGTTCAAGGAGCTGGCCGAGTTAGCCCCGTGTCTCGAGGTCTTTCCGCAGGCAACCGTACGCGCGATCGGCTCAGGGGAGGTCCACAAGTCGCGCGACGGGGCCGTCGAGGAGCAACTCCGTTCGGCGTCCCGGTTCACCGGGTGGCCTGGCAGCGCAGAGGTGACGTCACTTCGGGAGTGCGCCTGGGGGAGCGCACACGACCAGCTCGATGCGTACCTATCGGCGTGGGTCGCGGCGCTGGATGAGGGAGACCGACTCGCGCTCGGCGAGCCGCCTGACGATGCGATCTGGGTACCACGAACGAACGCGCTTGCGACAAGGGTGGACTTCGAGTGGAAGGACCGGGCGGTTGAGAGAGATGTCGCGCCAATCCGGACGTCAAGACGCTCGGGACCGACGGCGATGCCAACGGGCAACCGCTCGCTCGTCTGTCCAGCCTGCAACGAGCACACGTTTCAGCGTTGGCCGTGGGGGTGGGATGCGCATGCGGCGCATCGATGCTCCGGGTTGAGCATGGAGGATCCGGCTGAGCGAAAGGCCGAGTACAGGAGAAGGTTCGCACATCTCTTCTGAGCCTGGATGCGCACCCGGACCGAACCGCGGACGCGGTGAATGGCCTGGCTGGTTCTTGGAGAGCGTTGAGCAGCTTCGACGGGTGGCCGGGAGAGGCGGCGGACTCTCTGACTGATCTCAACGGCAATGCAGTCTACTCGTTGGCGACGCCGTAGCTGCGCCCCTGCATCGATCGAAGCGCGGGATATCTGGGGCGAGGTGAGAATCGTGGCGATCACCACTACACGCGAGCAACATCCTAAGGGCACCGCGGACGACCATCCCCCGCGTCCTCCGCGTACTACGCGGTAGAACTGCACTGTTAGCTGCGACGTACGCGGAGGACGCAGATGACCGTGCTCGACGTCGCCGAGCCGTCAAGCTTGTGGGCCCGATGGACGCGCGCGCCAAGGGGCTTGCGCCCTGTCGGCGCGCTGCAACCGCCGCGCCATGCGTTCGGTGCTGGAACTCAGCAACGACTGTCTCCCTGACTTCTCGACGGTGGGATACGCTCCGCGGCTCGCCTCCCGACCTGCCGCCAGTTTGCGCTTGGGATCCACGACCGACTCATCGCGTCGCGCGCGACGGAGCGCTTGTCGCACCCACTCGGCCACCGTCATGCGGTGACGCTTGGCCACCCGACGGTCGATCCCTCGCAAATCACCATTGCCCGCCTGTGTCCCCGAACGCGGTGAGGCCCCGGCAGCGCTCTCGCCACCGAGCACCTACGTCACGTGACGTATGGCCGCGCAAGCCAAGCGTCCCGACCTTGAAGCCGCCACCGCCCCCCTCACGGGCGCGCGCTCAACCCAGCCAAACCACGGGAGGTGTCCGATGTCCAGCTCCACGATTCGCGTCCTCGCGCTCTGCACCTTCCTCTCGCCGCTCGCACTCCCGGCCCAGTCCAACCAACCGCTGGTGAAACCCGGCGACGTGGTCCGCCTCGTCTCCTCGCCCGACGCCGAGCGACTCACGGTCGAACAGGTGACCACCGACTCACTCTTCCTGCGTCACCTTACGCCGGCCGGCGACCTGGTGGCCGTCGCCCTCAAGTCGCTCACCACGCTCGAGGTGCGTCGCCAGGGGTCGCGCCAGGGAGGGGCCCTGGGAGGCGCGCTCCTCGTGGGCGGCATCGGCGCGGCCGCCGGCGTCCTGTTCGGCTTCAGCCAGGGCGATGACCCGCAAGGGTTGCTCTCCTTCACCAGGGAAGAGAAAGCGCTGGTCCTCGGCGGAGTTGGCGGACTCGCGGGCGCCGCGATTGGCGCCATCGTCGGCTCGTCGCAGTCGGCCGAGCGCTGGGAGCCCGTGGCGCTGCACGGGGGCGTTGGCCTGGCCCGCATGCGCGGCGGCGCGCTGGCGGTGACGTACTCGATGACCTTCCGATAGCACCGGAGGGGCGTGCTACCGCGCCCCTCCCCCTCCGCCAGCCAGCACGCTCGCCGCCCGCTTCACCATCTCATCCAACTCCCCCCGCCCCATCCACCTCCCCCCAACGGCCACCCCCGCAATCCGCTGCAGCTCCCGGATGTCCCGCAACGGATCCCCGCGCAACAGCACGAAATCGGCGCGCCGCCCAGCCGCAATCGTCCCCCACTCGTCCTGGGCGCCCAGGAACTCCGCCGGATTCCGCGTCGCCGCCTCCAGGGCGCGATAGGGCGACAACCCGGCCGACACGTACGATTCCAGCTCGCGCTGCAGCCCCCACCCGTACAGGTGGAACCACTCGGGGGTGTCCGAACCGGCGAGCAAGCGTCCGCCCGAATCCACGATGGCCTTCACCAGTCGATTGCGCACCTCGATGAAGCGCTGCCGCCGCGCCGGCGTGCGGACGGAGTCGTTAGGTGGCGCCCAGTAGCGCGTGCGCGCCCGCAGGTAGTTGGCCTTCCACACGGGCGGAAGCATGGACCACTCGGCACGACCCTGCAGCTGCGCCTCCGACGGCCCCGCGGCAAAGGCGTCGTTGAACACGTTGAGCGTGGGCGAGAACCAGCGCCCCCATCCGGGAGCGCGCGCGGTGGCCACGGCGAGCGCCATCACCTTGCGGTCATCCACATGGTCGAGCGTGCGCCAGTTTTCCAACCGGAACAGCCCGCCCTGCGTGACACTCGCGCGCGCGCCCACCGAATCGGCGAGCACCGCCTCGAAGTACGCGTCCAGGTGCTCCACCTGCTGCCCAGCGGCCAGCGCCCGGTGGATCCCGACGCTGGGCTCCACGTGCCCCACCACCCGAATACCCAGCTTGGCCGCCTCCGCCACGAGCGCGTCGTATGCTGGCTGGACAACACCGGTGGTGAGCTTGATGAAGTCGTAGCCGGCCCCCTTGGCGGCGCGCACGGCGGCGCGTGCGGCGTCGGGCGTGTCGACCAGCGTTGCACGTGGCGAGGCGCGACCCACGAACTCCGGCGACGCAATCCAGAGCTTCGGGCCGACGACGTCGCCGCGGGCAATGGCGTCACGCCAGGCGAAGTGTCCCTCGCGGCCGATCATGAGGCGCGCGCTGGTGACGCCGTTGGCCACCATGAACGCCAGCTCGTGCGGGACGGCGGAGTCGGGCAGCACGTCGCTGTCGGCAAAGAAGTGCGTGTGCATGTCGGCCAGCCCCGGAATCACGAAGCCGCCCGCCCCGTCCACTCGCCTCACTCCCGCCGGCAGGCGCACGCTGCGCGCCGCCCCAAACTCCGCGATGCGCCCGTCGCGCACGAGCACCACGGCATCCCGGATGACGGTGTCGGCGGTCATGGGGATCACGTGCACGTTGGTCAGCGCCCAGGTGCCCGGGACCAGGGCGCCGCGCGCCTGCGCGTGCAGCGTTGCGGGGATGAGCGTGGCCGCGAGCGCGAGCGCGGTCGCCAGCTGTCGCATTGCCGTTGCTCCTGGTGAGGGGTGGCGTGCCCGGGGAGTGTGCGCCCGGGCGGTCACGAGCGCCAGCGCGCGAGTGATGAGTCGTCGGCAGACCGCTGCAGGTCGCCCACCGGTGGCGTGGCAGGTGTCCGCAAGGAATTGCCCCAGCTCGGACGCTTCCGGTACCGCCGAGGTCGCGCCGCGCCGCCATGCTCGGCCATGCCCCCTTGCCCACCTAACCGCGCCGAGCGTACGCTATGGCCATGCCCGCCCCCCCGCCGCTCGTTCCGGACACCTCCCGCCGCGACTGGACGGTCGACGAGCTCGCCCTCCTCCCCGACGACGGGAATCGCTACGAGATCGTCGACGGGGAACTGCTGGTGACGCCGGCGCCCTCGTGGACGCACCAGGAGGCCGCGGGGTTGCTGTATCGTCGGCTCAGCGCGTACGTGGAGCCGCTGGGCCTGTACTGCCTCATCGCCCCGGCCGACGTGCCGTTGTCCCGCCGAACGGTGGTGGAGCCCGACGTATTCGTGGTGCCGCGCCGCGGGGACGGCGCCTTGCCCCGTGACTTTTCTGAAGCGAGGCAACTGACGCTCGCAGTAGAGATTCTCTCCCCCTCTTCGGCGCGCGCCGACCGCTTCGTCAAGCGAGCCACCTACCTCGCCCACGGCGTCCCCGACTACTGGATCGTCGACGTTGCCAATCGACTCGTGGAGCGATGGCGTCCTGGCGACGATGCGCCGGAGGTTCTGGTCGACTCGCTACGCTGGCAGCCCGTGTCCGACACGCAGCCACTGGTGATCGATCTCGCGGAATACTTTCGGCGCGTGCACGGAGGGTAGGCCGCCGCGACCTGGCATTCGAACTCGGCAGTTGTTCGGCACGTCAGGCAGCGGAATGGTAACGGTGCGCGGTAGCCCCGGCGCCATCGTGGGGCCATGCCCCCTTGCCCCCCTAACCGCGCCGAGCGTACGCTATGGCCATGCCCGCCCCCCCGCCGCTCGTTCCGGACACCTCCCGCCGCGACTGGACGGTCGACGAGCTCGCCCTCCTCCCCGACGACGGGAATCGCTACGAGATCGTCGACGGGGAGCTGCTGGTGACGCCGGCGCCAAGCAAGCTCCACCAACGCGGCGTTCGCGAGTTGGTGCGCCTCTTCCTGCCGTTCCTGGAGCAGACCGACCTCGAGCTCTACTTCGCCCCGACGGCGGTGCAGTGGGGACCACGAAGCGAGGTGGAACCGGACCTGCTCGTCGTTCCGGTCGAGCGCGATGACGCGCAGCGGCACATCGAGGGCTTGCAGACGTTGTGGCTCGCGATCGAGGTACTCTCGCCATCAACCGCGCGCGCCGATCGTCACGTGAAGCGAGCCGCCTACCTCTCGAATGGCGTGCCGGACTACTGGATCGTCGATCTGGCCAATCGCTTCGTGGAGCGCTGGCGCCCCGGCGACGACGCGCCGGAGATTCTCGTCGACACACTCAGGTGGCAACCGACGGAAAGCGTGAAGCCACTCGTCATCGACCTGCCCGCGTACTTCGGGCGGGTGCACGGCTAGCAGACGGCGCAACGCGCGAGCCCGGCGCCGGGCGTGGTGGAGGTGCCGGCGCGGCCAGCTAGTCTGCCGCCTCGTCGTCCTCCCCGCAGAGCTCGCGCCGCCCCTCGTCCCATCGCAGCTCGAACAGGCTGCGGTCTCCGGCCATCGTGCGCGCCATCTCACGCTCACCAAGCTCGGCGAACCACTTCGACATCTCACGATCGGCAATCCGGCACCACTCGTCGTTGAGCGCGCGGTACTCGTCGGGCGCCTCGTGCAACAGCCACTCTTCGTCCTCGCCGAGTCCGTGCTCGAGTCGTACTCGTTCCATCGCCTGCTCCACCTCGGGAAAGCGAGGATCCTCGCTCGCCCGCGACGGGACCACGGCGTCGCCCAGGCTGCCCAGCAGGAAGAAGCGCTCCGCACGCGAGAAGAGGCCGGCATCACCCATCGCCTGGATCATGCGCATGATGGGATCGACCTCACGCCACGAGCTCCCCGTCCAGTACGGCTCCTTGAGGACGCGCCACACGTCGAGAGCATCGGGGGTCCCGCGCACCTCGGCGAGCACGGCAAGGAGCTCGTAGGGATCAGGCTCCGAAGCGCGCTGCGGGGGCGCGACGACGACGACGCGGCGGGCGACGGGGAGATCGGCTCACGGCAGCAACTCAGCAGGCCCGCCTAGTGCCG
>CAZVDJ010000091.1:0-10631 GCA_964626245.1 uncultured Gemmatimonadaceae bacterium | reverse complement strand
GGTGATGCCGCCCGTCGTGGTCGTGGAAACCTTGATCTTCTCGGCGTCGGCGAAGGAGAGGTCCGGGGAGATGGGATACATCTCGTCGCCGCGCCTGGTGCTCTTGAGCACGCGGTTGGCGCCGAAGTACAGCACCTGCGGGTTGTGCGCCGAGATGATGAACGGGGTGTTCCAGTTCCATCGCAGGTCGAAGCCGATGGAGTCGGTGCGTTGCCGGGCGCGCAGGTCATCCATGCGCCGCCGCTGGTCGCGTGACATCGGCGCCGCCGTGTCGGGGCGCTCCACCAGGATCGAGTCTTCCCACTGCATGTAGCGCGCTCGCCAGGTGGGCTTCACCAGCGAGACGCGCTCGCTCGTGGCGAAGTCGAAGCGCGAGATGTTGCCGCCTTGCGACTCGGCGTAGATGGTGTTGGGGTTGGTGGGATCCTGCTGCGTCACGAAGCCGTCGCCGCCGGCCACGGTGGCCCACATCGCGTTGGTGATGGGCCCCTGGCGCCGGCGCGACGGGCCGCACCACGACCCGTTGTCCTGCAGCCCGGTGCAGATGCGGTACGGCACCGACATGTCGAACGAGACGTTGTAGGCCTGCGAGACGGGGAGCACGCTGGGGACGTCGTAGCTCCCGCCCTGGTCGTACGAGATCGCGATGCCGCCGTCGTTGCCCACGATCATGCGGTCCGGATCGTTGGGGTCGATCCACATGGCGTGGTGGTCCACGTGCACGCCGACCGTGGCGTTGCGCGCCGTCTTGCCGCCGTCGTCGGAGACCTTGACCGGCGTCGACGACCAGTAGACCCGGTCGGGCTTCTTCGGGTGCACGCGCACCTGCGAGTAGTAGAAGGGGCGCACGTTCTCGTTGTTGGTGCGCGTCCACGTGGCGCCACCGTCCTCCGAGCGATAGAGGCCGCTGGGGCGCGCCTGCGCCGGCTTGGTGCGGTCGGGCTTGGCGTTAGGCGCCGTGTCGGCTTCCACCATCGTGTACATCACGCGCGGGTTGGACGCGGCAATCGCGATGCCGATGCGCCCCTTCATCGTCTCGGGGAAGCCGCCTCCCTTCACCTCGGTCCAGGTCCGTCCCGCGTCGGTCGATTTCCACAGCGCCGACCCTGGCCCGCCGGACTTGAGGAACCAGGGGCCGCGGATGCGCTCGTAGCTGGCCGCCCACACCACGTCCGGATTGGACGGGTCGAGCTGCACGTCGACGAACCCCGCCCGGTCGGAGACGAACTTGACCAGCTCCCACGTGGTCCCGCCGTCGACCGTCTTGTACAGCCCGCGCTCGCGGTTGGCGTTCCATGGGGCGCCTAACGCGGCCACGTAGACGATGTTGGGGTCGGTGGGGTGCACCTGGATGCGCCCGATCGCCTGCGTCTTCTCCAGCCCCATCAGCTTCCAGGTGAGCCCGCCGTCCGTGGACTTGTAGATCCCGCCGCCCGGCGAGATGGAGTTGCGCGAGTTGGGTTCGCCCGACCCGGCCCAGACCTGCATGGTGTCGCTGGGGGCGATGGCCAGCATCCCCATGGAGATCACGCGCTGGTTGTCGAAGACCGGGCGCCAGGTGGTGCCGCTGCTGGTCGACTTCCAGATCCCGCCAGCGGCGGTCGCGACGAAGAGCGTCTTGGAGGGCGACGGGATCCCGACCACGTCGGAGACGCGCCCCATCGTGTTGGCTGGACCAACCAGCCGCCATCGAAAGGCGGCGAGCGTGGCGGAGTCGACTTCGAAGGGGGTGCTGGATTGTGCGCCGAGCGACGCGACGCACAGGGTGGACAGGGCGACACCGAGCGTCGCCCGGCGGAGAGCGGGACGGATCATGGTACCGGCGCGGGGCAGGGAGTGGCGGACTCGGACCTACAGATGTGGCGGGCCGGCGTGGATCATATCGCGGGATCGGTCGAGGGAAAGCCCTGCGGACGCGGACACGCCCGCGCACGGCGCGCGACCGTCTTGCACGACCCACACAGATGCGCGCGCAACCGCCGCCGAGAGGGTCGCATCTCAGTGGTCATGCGACTCCGACCACTCTCCGCACTCGCCGTGATGCTCCCGGCGTGGACCTCGACGCCCGCGCAGCCCGCGCCCACCGTCACCGCCCCCGCAGCGTTCGACATGCACCGCGCGTTCGCCAGCGCCTTCAACCTCGGTACGCGCGAAAGCGTGAGCGCCTTCGTGCGCACGCACCATCTCCGGGGGACCGGTCCCTCAGCAGAAAACGCCATCAACTTCTGGCTCGCCCTGCGTCTGGAAGTCGGCCCCATTCAGCTCGTGGGTGTTTCGCGGGAGACCCGTGCAAACCGCGTGGCGGACGTCTTCTGGTACCGTGGGCTCACCACGGGTGCCTACCCGGGCATCGTTCTCACACTCGACTCCGCCGACGGGATGCGCGTGCGGGCCTACGGTGTGAATCGTGCCTTCCGGCCCGCGGTGGCGCCTCGTCCCCCGGCCGTGGACGAGCGCCAGATACCAGCAGCGCTCGACGAGTTCCTGCGCGCCAGCGCCGACAGCGGGCACTTTGCCGGGAGTGTGCTCGTGGCGCGTCGCGGGCGTATCGTCTTCGAGGGTGCGTACGGGCCGGCCGACGTCTCGACCGGCCGCCGCAACCAAGCGGACACGCCGTTTCGACTCGCGTCGGTGACCAAGATCTTCACCGGCGTGGCCATCCTGCAGCTGGCGGAACAGGGACGCCTCTCCCTCGACGATCCGGTCTCGCGCTTCATTCCCGAGTATCCCGCCGTGGTCGCCGAGCGCGTCACGCTCCGCCACCTGCTCACCCACACATCGGGAATCGAGCTGGACCACGACTCCGTCTTCATGGCGCGCGTGAGTCAGGCGCGCTCGGTGGGCGAGCTGCTGGCCCTGCAGGTGGAGCGCCTTCCGCACCTCAGCGGCAATCGTTTCGCCAACTTCGCGCCACTCACGCGCTACGACTATAGCAACGAAGGAATAGACCTCCTGGCCGCCGTGGTGGAGCGGGTGAGTGGGCAGTCGTGGAGCGCGTACCTCGCCGAGCGCGTCTTTCGCCCGGCCGGCATGACCGCGAGCGGCGCCGACCTTTTGGTGCCGGTAGCCGGCCTGCCCGTGGGCTACAGCGCCGTGACGCTGGAAGGCGCGCGGCGCGCGCATCGCGCTCCGGTCCCCGAAGTGCGCGGCGCCGTGGCCGCGTTGCGCCCGGCGGGGAGCGGCTACGCCAGCGCCCGCGACATGGTGGCCTTCGTGCGGGCCCTCACCAACGGCACGTTGTTGCGACCGGAAACGGCGCGCCTGATGATGTCGCCGCACGTCGAGGTTCCCGCGCCGCCGGGCGCTTCCATGCCGTGCACGCGCGCGTACGGTTTCACCATGGTCATCACGCGGTGCGCGGGCGGAGCGACCAGCATGGGGCACACGGGCGGTACGCTGGGCCAATCGGCCGTGGTGGAGCACTTCCCGGATTCGGGCTACACGGTGGTGGTGTTGTCGAACTACGACCGTGTGACATGGTGGGCCGAGCTGCGAGTGCTGGAGCTACTGGGGCTGCGATAGGACGTGGGGGCTGTGCGAGGGATCGCCTGCACGAGTCTGGCGGGAGGTGGTTCGGGGAACTCCGGGTCCGTCCCTGGCCTCCGTCCCCAACCCGTCTTCGAAGGGGGTGCTGGATTGTGCGCCGAGCGACGCGACGCACAGGGTGGACAGGGCGACACCGAGCGTCGCCCGGCGGAGAGCGGGACGGATCATGGTACCGGCGCGGGGCAGGGAGTGGCGGACTCGGACCTACAGATGTGGCGGGCCGGCGTGGATCATATCGCGGGATCGGTCGAGGGAAAGCCCTGCGGCGGCAGACAAAGGGCCCCGATTCCGTCGGAATCGGGGCCCTTGTCTCGAGCAGGCGCAGCTTCCGATCAGGCGCTGCGGTTGAGGCACCCGGTGAATTCGGGGTTGTTCAGCTCGTCGCGCGTGACCGGGAAGTTCACGTCGGTCCCATACGGCGTGTTGGTCTTGAAGAACGTTCCTTGCGGGAAGACATCGGTCTGCGCGCGGCCATACTGCCGCACCAGCCGCCGCAGGTCGGGAAGGCGCTGGCCGCGGCCAAACGTCCAGAACGCCTTCTCCCGGAAGAACAGGTTGATCGCGGCGTCGCGGGTGGTGGGCGCCGCGAGCGCCGGCAGTGTGGTCGTCGTGATCGCGCCGATGGAGTGCGTCGCACTCCGCAGTGCATTGAGCGTGGTGGTCATCCCCGCGAAGTCGTTGGCGATGAGCTTGGCCTCCGCTTCGATCAGGCGCGCGTCGATCCCCGACACGATCGGCGTCGGATCGGTCCGTCCGTACATCAGCTGGAAGATGAAGTTGGTCTGCGTGTCGAAACCGCGCCCGGCCGGTGACGTCCCGGCGGTCGTCCCCGTAACGCGAACGCGCGTGTCGCCCGCCGAGGCGAACGGAATGGCGTTGCGAATCAACCCGCTGGCATCGAACGAATCGCCCACCGTCCAGCGCTTGGCGCTCGTGTTGAGCGACCAGATCTGGTTGTTCCCTGCGGTGAGCGAGAACGTTGCCCGCAGCTGGAACGTGGTGGGGACGGCGGCCACCGCCGCCGCCGCCTCGGCCGCGCGGTTGTGGCCGATGTTCAGCAGCGTGCGCGCCTTGGCGACCGCGGCCGAGTTGCGCACCTCCACGGTGGCGGCGTCGGTCGCGGTCGACAGGGCGAGCGCCGAGTCGAAGTGCACCAGCGCGAGGGCGTAGACCTGCTGGTTGGTCAGCGGCGGGCCATACTCCGGCACGCCGGTCGACGCGTCGCCCAGGGGAATGCCGTTGCAGAACGTCTCGGCGAGCGTGAGCTCGGCAAACCCCATGACGAAGTACATCTGCCCCTGCGCCCATGCGGGCGTCGGCCGATACTCGCGCAGGGCGTTCAACGCCTCACGCGCCGAGGTGCGCGGACGATACAGCGCGCGCAACATGCCGTTCACGTTGCCGTTGTTGTCCTGCACCTTGCGTTCGTCGGTCTCGTTGCGCTGGGAGAAGGTGTCGCTGGACTTCCACTCGTCGACAAGGAGGCCGCCCAGCAGCCAGGCGCCTTCTCCACCGGCGGTGACTTCGCGCAGGCGTCCCATGGCGCCGATGCGCAGCGCCTCGGCCCCTTCCGACGATCGCACGGCGTCGGGGTTGATGATATCGGGATCCTCGGCGGCGAGCAGGTTCTCGCGCACCGAGTCGCAGGCGCCTGACGACAGCGCCAGGAAGAGCGCCGCACCGGTGACCGCGGCGCGCCGGACAGTTAGCGTGTGTCGCATGCTGGTCTCCAGGTGAGGGTTAGAAGCGCAGGAAGAGCCGGGCCGTGACATACGTCGGCGGTCCGGCGGTGAGCAGCGTGGCCTGCGTGTCGCCTTGCGAGTAGTTCTGCTCGGGATCCACGCCCGTCCAGTCGGTGAAGACCGCCAGGTTGCGGGCGGCCAGGTTGAACGACGCGCTGCGCACGCGGAGCCAGCGCGAGGTGAACGACTCCGGGAGGTTGTACGTCGCCGACACCTCACGAATGCGCCAGAAGTCCGGCCTCTCGAAGAATCCGTGGGGCGTGGACGGGAGGCCGTCGCGAATGGCAATGGCGCGCGCCTGCTCGAAGAGCGACGGCGTGAGCGTGGACGTGGCGCGGCACGACGTGGACTGCTGGCACAGGAACGACTGCTCGGTGTTCTGCACGTAGTAGCCGGATTTGCGATCCACCAGGGTCACGATCCGCAGGCGACGGTTGAAGAGGTCGATCCCGTTGCTGACCGAGAACTCCAGCCGCGGCTGCGAGTAGCCGAGGTAGCGGAACGCGGTATCCACCACCACCTCGTTCGGGGTGATGATCTTGTCGTTGTTGGCATCACCCCACGTGAATCGGCGCGTCCACGTGGAGTTGAGCGGGTAGCCCTCCGCCTGGCGATTGGTCCCCGTGCCGATCGTGGGAATCGGCTTGCCGGCGGCGTCGGTGCCGAGCGACAGCAGCTCGTTGCTCATGTGCGAGCCGTTGAGCGTGATGTCCCAGCCGATCAGGCGCCGCGAGACGAGTTGTGCGTTGATGAGCCCTTCGTACCCCCAGTTGCGCACCGCGGCCAGGTTGGTGAGCTGCGAGGTGGCTGCCGAGCCGGCGGAGGGGGCGATGATGCGCTGCACCAGCGCGTCCTTGGTCTTCTTCGAGTAGTAGGTGCCCTCGATGCTCACCCGCGACTGCAGGAGGCGCAGGTCGAACCCGGTCTCGAACTCGGCGGAGCGCTCGGGCTTGATGTCGGGGTTGCCGAGCTGGCTGGAGCGCAGGCCCGAGATGTCGGTGCCGGCGATGTTCGTCGTGTTCACGGCGAACGTGCGGTCGGCATCGTTAGGCCCCGGCTGCACGCCCGCCGCGCCGTACGAGGCGCGGAAGCGAACCTCGTCCAGCCACGAGGCCTTGGGGAAGAAGTCCTCCTGCGAGATGATCCAGGAGAGTGCGCCCTTCGGATAGTACACCCGCTGGAAGTTCGTGCCGAAGGCGGAGTTCTGGTCGGTGCGGATCGCCGCCGTGAGGAAGAGCCGGTCGCGGATCGCGATCGCCTCCTCGACGAAGAGCCCCAGGGTCTTGGTGACGACCGTGGAGGCGCCCGACGTGGGAATGGTGCCGGCCCCGGGCGTCGACGCCCCGGGGGGGAGCTGCTCGCCTAACGCGCGATTGGCGTCGAAGAGGTAGTTGACGTACTGGGCGCCGCCGGTGGACTTGATGCTCAGCCAGTCCAGCGCCTGCCAGGTGCCGGTGCTCCCCAGGTTGACGGTGAAGTTGCGGATGCTGGCGCGCTGGTCGTCGGAGAACCCCTGGCGGTTGGTGCCGAAGTCCGCGCACTGCGACAGGCGACAGAGCTCCTGGTCGAGTCGGCTGGTGAGGTCGACGCCGATGTCGGCCCGGTTCTGCAGCCAGCTGGTCGGGCGCCAGTTGGCGCTCGCGCTCCCGATCATGCGCTGGATGCGCTGGCCGGTCCAGTCCTGGAAGATGTCGCCTGGCGTATAGGCCGCGTACCCGCCCAGTTCCTGGCCCAACGATCCCTTGCCCGTATAGCCCGGCCCCACGCGGTAGCCGGGACCCACGCTGCCGTTGTACCAGAAGGAGTTGACGTTGTTGTCCACCTGCGGGAGTCGCTGCCGCAGGTTGGTGTAGCCGGCCTGCACGGAGAGGTCGAGCTCTGAGCTCGCCGCCAGGTTCAGGTTGGCGCGGTACGACCCCTTGCGCAGGGCGTTCGGGCGCTCCCACTCGTCCAGGATCTCGATCTTGTTGGCCGCAAAGCGCGGGCGGTCGAACTCCGGGAAGGCAAAGGGGCCGACCTCGTTCTCGAAGTCGCCGCTCAGGAAGTACCGGATGGCGTCGGTGCCGCCTTGCAGCTGGGCGCCGAACTGGCCGCGGTACCCGTCCTTGATGGGGGTGAGGTCATCCTCGGCGAAGACGTTGAGCGACACCGCGCTGTCCAGCACGCAGGTGTTGAGCGAGAGTTCCTTCAACAGGCACTTGCGCTGCGCCGTCGCGCCGGGGCTCTTGCCCAGCAGGGCGTGCATCGCCGGATAGTCATTGCGATCGGAGATCATGCCGTAGTCGCTGAACACCGACCACTGCGGGCGCCCCGCGCGCCCCTTGCGCGTCGTGATGACGATGACCCCGTTGGCGGCGTCGGTTCCGTACAGCGTGGCGGCCGACGGTCCCTTCACGATCTCGATGTTCTCGATCTCCTCGGGGTTGAGGTCGTTGACGCGGCTCGGCGCCGTGCCCCCAACGCCGATCGCCGTCGAGCTCGAGTTGCTCGTCATCCGGATCCCGTCGATGATGTAGATGGGATCGTTGCTCAGCGAAATGGAGCTGGTGCCGCGGATGCGGATGCGGCTCCCGGCGCCCGTCATGTTGTTGGGGAGCACCTGCACGCCCGCCGCCTTGGCGACCAGCAGGTCGCCCATGCTCGTCGCGGGGATCTCCTCGAGCTTCGCGCTCACGTCGATGCTGGCCACGCTGTTGCCCAGCTCGACGCGCCGCTGCTCGCCCGTGGCCGTCGTCACCACCGCCTGCAGCTGGACCACCGTCCGCGTCATCGCGAAGTCCAGCGTGGTTCCGCCGGCGGCCGTCACGCTCACCGGCTTCTTCTGCTCCTGGTACCCCACGCGCAGCACGCGCACTTCATAGTTGCCCGGTGACAGCCCGCGCAGCGTGTAGTTGCCCGTCGCGTTGGTGATGGCGAAGATGGCGGTGCCAAGGACGATGACGCGCACGTCCGAGAGTGCCTCGCCGGACTCCTGCGCCGTGACCTTGCCGCTGACCTGTGCCTGCTGCGCCGATACCGCCGGCGGGAGCGCCGCGAGCAGGGCGAGCGCGACGGCGACCCATGGTCGCCAGGGGACATACGACCGATCGAACGAGCGGACGCGCATGGGGGGACCTCCGGCCCAGGGGGCCTGTTGGGGAGGGCACCGGCGAAGGCGCGCGTACCACGACGCCCCTCCGCCGGCAAAACGCGGACACGCGGCGAGCCGGTGTGATGAAGGGCGCGCCGCGCGTGACCCATGCTACCCCTGAGGGGTGAACCGTCAAGGGCGTGACGGAATTTCGTCCCGGCTGGGCGGGGTCGGCCGGCATCGGCGGTCGGGGTAGCCAGGCTCGTCCCAGCCGCTGCCCACGCGCCGTCGGAGCCGCCTCCTGCGTCTGCCTCAGCCGCCTACTGCGTCACCCGGAACGGCTTCACCATCCCGTGCTGCGAGTGGAGCCGGCGCGAGAGCGGGTTCCAGGTGGTGCACAGCAGCGCGTAATCGCCGGGCATCAGGTCCACGGTCACGTTCACCGAGCGGCTCCTGGCCAGGTTGGTGGTGCCACCGACCCCCTCAAACGGCGGCGGTCCCGACGGGTTCTCCGACCACTTCACGGCCTGGTCGATCCCGCGACCCGGCAGGAGCCTAACGATCGAGACCTGGTGCTCGAATTGCCCCTTGTTCTCCACGCGCACCGTGCGGCGCCCCGCCGTCAGCGGCCCGTCGAACGTGAAGTTCCACTCGTACATCGTCAGGACGTTGTCGGCGGCGGGAAGCGTCATGACGGGGGCGGGTGCCCCCGGCCGGCGGCTCACCGCCAGCTCCTCCAGTTCGCCCAGGATCGCGGCCGACCCCGGCATCGGGTTCACGGGAAGCTGCGCGATCACGTAGCGCCCGGGCTCCAGCACCATCGACACCGACGACACGCCGCCGGGTGGCGTCGACTCCGGCCCGCCCATCCGGTTGATCCACGGCACGTTCCACCCCCCGGACTTCAGGGTGTCGGAGATGGACGCCAGACGATCCAGGCGATCGACCTTGAGGATGGTGAAGTGCTGCGGCCCGCTGGAGCGATTGAAGAGCCGGATGTTGACCAGGCCGGCGTCCACCTCGGACGGGGCATCAAACTGCCGGTCGGTCACGACGATCACGAGTTCCGCCCCCTGCAAGCCCGCCGCCCTGGGCGCGGCCGGGCGCGCCTGCGGCGGCGCCTTGGCGGCGCCCTTGCCTTGGGGCGGCACCTGCCCCTGCATGGCGGCTGTAGGCAGGAGGGCGAGCGGGGACACCAGCAGGACGGCGAGCAGGTGGCGGCGCATGCGGGACGCTCCAGCGCAACGTGGGGGTTCCCTAAACTCCCGTATCGAGCGCACTCACGCCAGCCTTTCCTGCACGAAGCTGTCCCCGGTGCTTCGCATGTGGACCAAACGCGAAGCGCAGGACGTGCTATTCGGACTCGAGTCTGGCCACCAGCGGCGCAAAGGCGAGTGACCGTGCCCGCTCCGCCGCCTGACGACGCGCGACGCGCACCGCGGGAAGCCCTGCGACCTCCAGCGTGGGGGCGCACTCGGCCACGAGCCACGCCCCGGCGTACGGGTCCATGGCATCCAGCCGCCGCAGGGCGCGCGCAAAGAGGTCCACCGCCGCGCCGCTGTGCCCGGCTCCAAGCGCCACCTGCAGGGTGACCGCATCCACCAGCTCGCGCCCCGCAAACCACCAATCGGGAGGGGCACTGGCGATGAGCTCGTTTGCGCGCGACCACGGACGCCACGACGACGGCGACAGCGGCCCGCCGTTGGTCAGCACCGACCCGGCCAGCGCGGCCAGCTCGATCCACGCGATCTCCAGGGTGCGCGCCTCCTCGGCCGCGCGTTCATACAGGGCGTGGGCACGCGGGCGCTCGCCGTGATCGCGCGCCACGTGGGCCGCCGTCAGCACGGTGTGCAGCAGCTCGGGCACGTCACCCAGCGCCGTGAAGATGCGCTCGGCGTCTCCCAGCCACTGCGCGGCCTCGAGCGCATTCCCCTGTCGCGCGCGCAACTCGCCCAGCGTGCGCGAGACGGTCGCCGCGAGTGGCGCCGCGTGCGCACCACGGGCCGCGTCCAGCGCCTCACCCAGCGCCTCCTCCGCGTGCGCGACGTGGCCGGCCCGCAGGTACAGCTCGCCCAGCGTGGCGCGCACGCGCGCCGCGGCCACCCGATGCCCCGGCGCCATGCCGAGTCCCTCGCGCGCCATGGCCAGTGCCTCGGCGGGCGCCTGCCCGAAGCGCGCCAGCGCCAGCAGGCGCTGCGCCTCGGCGCGACGCGTCCCCACCGGGATCGTGGGCCACGCGGGCGACTGGCGCGCGTCACCACCGCCGTCCACCG
>CAZVDJ010000090.1:0-10709 GCA_964626245.1 uncultured Gemmatimonadaceae bacterium | reverse complement strand
GCCCGATGTACCACCCCACCGCGATCATCAGCGCGGAGTAGGCGATCAGCAGGGTGAGGTGGGTGGACAAGAGAGGAGACGGGAGACGGGAAGGGACTAACGAGAGGGAGCAAACGAGGACGCCGAGGGGAGCGTGGGGAGCCCTTTCGACGCGCGCACGGCGCGCACGATGGCGTCGGCCATCATCTCGGCGGCGAGGGCACCGATGGTCGTGACTTCGGCGGGCTCGCTGCGCTCGCCCGTGGCCAGCGAGAAGATCGTGTCGCCGTCCCCCATCGTGTGCGAGGGGACGATGGCGCGCGCCATGCCGTCGTGCGCCATCTGCGCCACCTTGGTGGCCTGCGCCTTCGTGAGCGTCGCGTTCGTCGCCACGACGCCGATCGTCGTGTTCTCCCCCGAACGCGCCGCGGGACGCGTGGCCCCCGAGCGAATCAGGCGACGCGCATCGGCCAGCGCACGCCCGTCCTCGGTGCGCACGCCGGCCACAACCGCACCGGTTGACGGGTCGACGACGTCGCCCACCGCGTTCACTACCACGATGGCCGAGACGGTGAGCCCATCAGGCAGCGTGATCGACGCGCTCCCCACGCCCCCCTTCATCGCCCGGCCAAGTCCGAACAGCTTCCCGAGCGTGGCGCCCGCGCCCGCCCCCACGTCGCCCTCGGCAACCGGAGCGTCGCTCGCCGCCTGCGCGGCGCGATATCCGCAGTCCGCCCCGGGGCGCACCTTGGGATCGCCCACCCCCAGGTCGTAGATCACCGCGCCGGGAACGATGGGAACGCGCACGGTGCGCATGTCGTAGCCGATGTTGCGCTCCTCCAGGTAGCGCATCACGCCGCCCGCGGCATCGAGGCCGAACGCGCTTCCGCCGGTGAGGAGGATTCCGTGCACCACCTGCACGGTGTTCACCGGGTCCAGCAGGTCGGTCTCGCGAGTGCCGGGCGCCGAGCCGCGCACGTCCACCCCGCCCACCGCACCTCGTTCGGCGAGGATGACGGTGCAGCCGGTGGGACGTTCGCCGAGCGTGAAGTGCCCCACCTTGAGCCCGCGCACCGCCGTGAGCCCGCCACCGGGCGGCGCCGCCGGGGCGACGGCGGCAGTGGAGGCGGGGCGCTGCGCGCCTCCCGCCCCCGGGGTGCACGCCGCGCTTGCCAGGGCGAGCACAAGCATGACGGCGCCGCGCGCCGCGCGTGGGACGCCCAGCGCACCGGGTGCGATGGACGAACGGCCCGGTTGCGGCTGCACCGATGGATGCGGCATGATCACCGCGCCAGGCGCCACGCGTGCTGGTGCGCCGTTCACGATCGAGGGGTACACGATGGGCAAACCTACCGCGCGCGACGCGGTGCTGCGAGCCGTGGACGGCGCCCGCGAGGAGATCGTGGCGCTCGCCCAGGCGCTCATTCGCATCCCCACCGTGAACCCGCCGGGCGACGCGTACGAGCCGTGTGCGCGACTGCTGGGCGACACGCTGCACTCGCAGGGCTACGAGGTGTCGTACTATACCGCGACCGACCGCCCGGAGCACTCCGCGCGCTATCCGCGCGTGAACGTGGTGGGGCGGCGTCGCGGCACGAGCGACCATCCGTGCGTGCACTTCAACGGGCACCTGGACGTGGTGCCGGCCGGGGCGGGATGGAGCACCGACCCGTTCGGCGGCGAGGTGCGCGGCGGGCGGCTGTACGGGCGCGGCGCCTCGGACATGAAGGCGGGACTCGCCGCCGCCGTCCTCGCCGCCGAGTGCGTGCGTCGTGCGGGCGTCACGCTCGCGGGAACGGTCGAGGTGAGCGGCACGGTGGACGAGGAAAGCGGGGGGTGGGCGGGCGTGGCGCACCTGGCGCAGGTCGGCCGCCTGACGAGTCGCACCGCCGACTTCGTCATCATCCCCGAGCCGCTCGGCGTGGACCGCATCTGCATCGGCCACCGCGGGGTCTACTGGTTTGCGGTGGAGGCGCATGGGCGCATTGCGCACGGGAGCATGCCGTTCCTGGGGGTGAACGCGATTGCGACCATGGGGGAACTGCTGCACGCCATCGACCGCGAGTTGCAGCCGGTGCTGGCGGGGCGACGCACGCCGGTGCCAGTGGTTCCCGACGGGGCCCGGCACGCGACCCTCAACATCAACAGCATCACGGGAGGACAGGGGGACTCGGACGTGCAGTCCCCGTGCGTGGCGCACCACTGCCGCGCCGTCTTCGACCGCCGTTACCTCCCCGAGGAGTCGTTCGGCGAGGTGCGGGCGGAGGTGGAGGCGCTGCTCGAACGGGTCGCGCGACAGACGCCCGGCGGCCACTTCACGCTGCACGACCTGATGCACGTGGCCCCCGTGCGCACCCCCGATGGTTCCCCCCTGGTGCAGGTGCTGTCGCGCGGCATCGCCGAGGTTCGCGGGCGCGACGCGACGCTCGTCGCCTCACCCGGGACGTACGACCACAAGCACGTCGCGCGGCTGGGCGGCATCGAGCAATGCGTCGCCTACGGTCCCGGCCGGCTGGAGCTCTCTCACCAGCCGGACGAATGGTGCGACGTGGACGAGCTGGTGCGTGCCACGCAGGTGATGGCGCTGGCGCTGCTCGACCTGGCGGGCGGGGTTCGTTAGGCGACCAGCCACGGCCGTGCCCGGCCACGCGCGGCAGCACCCGGCCGCGCCCAGCAGCACCCGGCAGCGCCCACGTCTGCCGATGATTGGAGCGCACCAATGCGAATGGCCGCCCCGATGGGTTCGGCGGTGGCGCGCACGCGCCGATACTTGGAGCTGAAGTCCGTCAGCGGCGACACCGGGTGTCGCCGTCTTCCCTGGTGTGGGTCCGTCGTGCTGCAGTTCCTCCCCGATACACTCCCGCATGGCCTGGTCGCGCACGGTACGCATGGCGTGCCGTTCGTCGTCCTCTCGGCCCTCATCGCCTTCCTGGCCACGGGAGGGGCGTTCGCCGTCGTCGACCGGATGCGCGCCGCCCCCGACGCGGCGGTGCGGCGTCGCTGGCTGGCGGTGGGATCGCTGGCCATGGGGACTGGCATCTGGGCCATGCACTTCGTGGGAATGCTGTCGTGGCGCCTCCCCGTCCCCGTGGCCTACGACGCGATCATCACGCTCGTCTCCATCACCCCCGCCATCCTGGCTGGCGCGGTGGCGCTGCACGTGATCGCCGCACCACGCGTCTCGCGCAGCCGTCTGGTGGCAGGAGGGACGCTGATGGGGCTGGGCATCGGCGCGATGCACTTCCTGGGGATGTCGGCGGTGCGCGTGAACGGCGTGCTCTATCACCGCGCCGACCTCGTCGCCGTCTCGGTGGTGGCCGCCGTCGTCCTGGCCATCGCCTCGTTGCACCTGCGCGCCGTGCTGCACTACAGCGGCTACCGGAGCTCGGTCCTGCGCTGGATCTGCGCGGGGCTCCTCGCGGCGGCGATCGTGGCCATGCATTACACGGCCATGCGATCGGCGGTCGTCCTCATCGGCGGAAGCACCCCGTATCCCGCCGGCATCCTTCCCGCGAGCGCCATGGCGAGCCTGGTCACGCTGGCCGTTGCCTTCGTCGTGGGGACCACGGTCGTGGGAACGCTGCTCGACCGTCGCTTCACCGACCTCTCCACGCACCTGGTGTCGCGCGAGGCGGGCATCGACGCCGTCCTGCGCACGCTGGCCGAGGGGGTGATCACCTTCGACGCCACCGGAGTGATCGAATCGGCCAACCCCGCTGCCGAGCGCATGTTCGGCGCAGCGGCCGACGGCCTGGTGGGACAGCGCGTGGAATCGCTGATCCCGACGGTCTTTCCCGGCGCCCTGCCGGCGCTGGCCCTTACCCAGCGCGAGGCCGGGCGCAGCGTACCGCGTCGCGAGCTCGAGGGGCGCCGCGTCAACGGCCAGCCGTTCCCGCTCGAACTCGCCGTTGCCGAAATCCCGCTGGCGGGGCGCACCCTGTTCTCGGGCGTGGTGCGCGACATCACCGAGCGCGTGGCCAGCGAGGCGAGCCTGCACGAACACGTGCGCCAGCTCGAGGCCGCGCGCAACGCCCTGCAGGAACAGGCCGCGCAACTCGCCGTGGCGCGCGACCGCGCGGAGGCCGGCGCCCGCGCCAAGAGCGAGTTCCTGGCCACCATGAGCCACGAGCTCCGCACGCCCATGAACGGCGTGCTGGGCATGGCGCAGCTCCTCCTGCACACGCCGCTCTCCGACGAGCAGGCCGCGCGCGTGCACGCGCTGCGCAAGTCGGGCGAGGCGCTCCTGCGGATCATCAACGACGTCCTCGACTTCTCGCGGATGGAGGCGGGAAAGCTCACCATCGACGCGCAGCCATTCGACCTCTGCCAGCTGCTGGAGGACGTGCGCGAGACGCTGGCCACCGCCGCCGACGTCGTGGGGCTCTCGCTGGAGGTCGACGTGTCGCCGCACTGTCCGCGGCACGTGATGGGCGACGAGGGGCGCGTGCGCCAGGTGCTCTTCAACCTCGTGGGCAACGCCATCAAGTTCACCGACCGCGGCCGCGTGGTCATTCGCGCCGAGGCGAGCGAGGCGCCGGGCGATTCGGCGATCCGCTTGCACGTGACGGACACCGGGATCGGGATGTCGCCGGAGACGCTGGCGCGCCTGTTCGCGCCGTTCACGCAGGGCGACGGCTCCACCACGCGCCGGCACGGCGGGAGCGGGCTGGGGCTGAGCATCTCCAAGGGGCTGGTGGAGCTGATGGGCGGCTCGCTCGCCGTCACGAGCACCGTGGGGAGCGGGACGCACTTCATCGCGACCCTCCCGCTCCCGGCCGCTGCCGCCCAGGCGCCGGTGCCACATGGGCAGGGGCACGATGCCGCCGCAATTGCCGCCGGCGCCGCCACGCGCTCGCGTCACGAGCCGCGCGGCGTGCGCGTCCTGGTGGCCGAGGACAACATGATCAACCAGGTGGTGGCGGTGTCGCTGCTGGCCCACCTGGGCTGCACGGTGGACGTTGCTGCTGACGGGGTGGAGGCGGTGCGGCGATGGAGCGAGGGCGCCTTCGACCTCATCCTCATGGACTGCCAGATGCCGGAGATGGACGGGCTGGAGGCCACGCGCCGCATCCGGGCCGCCGAGGCCGGCGACGGCCGCATCCCCATCGTCGCCCTCACCGCCAACGCCATGCGCGAGGATCGTGAGGCCTGCCTTGCCGCGGGGATGGACGATCACATCGCCAAGCCGGTGACCGAGGAGTCGCTCCTGGCGGCCATCGCGCTGGCGCGCCGCTCCACGGACTCGGTCGCCGCCTGAGCGTCGCGTGGCGTCACGCCACGTGACTGTCCCACTCGTGCACGGGATGCCCGGCAAGGGCGCGGGTGATGTACCCCTCCATCATGCAGGCCAGGGCCTCCTCGCGCGGCCGGTACAGGAGGCACTCGTCCAGCCGCTCGCGCTGCCAGCGCGCCCCGGTCACGCCGTTGGCCAGCCGCCCCTCGATGACCGACAGGAGGCGCACGACCTCGTCGTGCTCGACGCCTAACGTCATCAGCGCCAGGGCGGCCGCCGGGAGGTAGCGCGCCACCAGGGCCCGCGCCGGCACCGGTTGCGGCGACGGTGCCGACGCCGATGGCCAGAGCAACCCGGCCTGCAGCCCGCGCTGTGCCGCGCGGTAGAAGTTCCACTCGGCGTAGGTGAACGGGAGCGCCGGCAGCAGGGCGTCCACCTCGTCGCGCAGCGCCAGCGTGAGCCCCAGCAGCAATGCCGCGTTGGCCGCCATGTCCAGCGGCGTGGGACCGGCGGGCAGGGCGCGCATCTCGATGCGCAGGTGCCCGTTCTCCGCCGGGTCGTAGATGGCCCGGTTCCAGCGCCAGACCGTCCCTTGTTGCAGCCGCAGCTCCTGCAGCCGCGGGCACCCTCCCCGGCGCGCCTCGGCCACGACGTCATCGGTCCCGGTGATCGGGAGGATGGGGGGAAAGAGGGCCACCGACTCGGCAAAGAGCTCGTACGCGCCCTGCCGCACCCACCCGTGCCCGTAGCTCACGCGCGCCGGGGGGCGCCAGTGATGTTCCGCCAGGTCGCGCACGTCGAGCGCCTGCTTGAAGAGCGCGACCCGCGTCTCCTCCCACAGGCGATGCCCGCAGAACACCGGCGAGTTGCCGCAGACCGCGAGTGCGATGGGCGTGGCCAGCTGCGCCGCGTTGTAGGTGGCGGCAAAGTCGCGCGGCGCCACCCGCAGGTGCACCTGGAACGAGGTGTTGGCCCCCTCCAGCGTGATGTCGTCGCCCTCCATGCACAGCGGATCGGCCCCGTCGATGCGCACGCGGAACGGCGCCGCGCGCGCCCGGCGCAGCCCGTTCGACAGCGCACGATAGCGCGGATAGTCGCTCAGCGCCGTGCGCGCGACATCGTCGGGCGTGAGTGTCGGCAGGATCCCGATGGGGATTACCCGCGCGCCGAGCGCGGCGGCGGTGTCGTTCACCGCCCGCAGCGCCCGCGTCAGCTCGTCCTCGATCGCCGCGAACGGGCGCCCCTGTGCCGCGACGGGGGTGAGGTTGTACTCGAGGTTGAACTTGTTCAGCTCGAGCGCAAGCCGCGGATCCAGGTGCCGGCGCAGGATATCGCGGTTGATCCCCTTTGCGCGCCCCTCGGCGTCGACGATGCACAGCTCGAGTTCGGCGCCAATGGTGGCCGCCCCTTCGCCAAAGCCCGGGCGCGCGAGCACCAGCCGCAACGCCTCGAGGTTCTCACGCAGGCGCAACTGGAAGCGTGCGTAGTCCGCCTCCGTGAAGTCGTCGCGTTCGATTCCCTCCGCCATACTTCCACGATTCGCCTTTCAGCTGCCGGGCGCGAGCCGCCAATCCCTGAAAGAGGGCGAGGGGTTGCCTGATCTTGAGACGGGAGACGGGAGACGGGAGACGGGAGACGGGAGGGGGAGAGGGTCAGCGCTGGCGCGACTTCTCGTAGAGGGCGATGAAGTCGTCGGGGGTGAGGGTGGCGATGGCCTTCCCGACGGCATCGGGAACCAGGTCGTCGAGCGACGTGAAGCGAAGGCAGCTCTTGCCCATGTCCAGCTTCTTCCCAGCCTTGGTGTACGCCGCCTTGAGGGTGCGCTCGGCGTCGGAGTCGGCGTAGGCGCACATCAGGTAGAGCGCGTAGTGGTTCTTCTGCGCCGCCAGCCCGACGTACTGCAGCGGCTGTTTGTTGTACGTCTTGGGATAGCGCTCCAGCGGAATCACCCAGCTGATCATCCCGAAGGTGATCCCTTCCCGGTACCCCTTGGGTATGTGTTTCCGCACCAGGGTGCGCGCCGCGCTCACGACCTTGCGCCGGTCGTCGGGAAGCTCGGCCAGGTACTCGTCGACGGTGGTTGCCTTGCTGCTGGCCATGGAGGACGCCGAGGTGCTGGTCGTGGTGTGGGAGTAACGAGCGGTCCGCGGCAACATGCACGCAATCCGGCGGCGGCACGAGTGCAGGGGGCGTGGCGATGACCCTCGCCGCGATGCCCCCTGTCACGGTCGGCCGGTTTCGGGCAACTTGCCGCGTGGCGGCGCGCCACCCCGCGTGTGCGGCAGGCGCCGTCGCCGCCACCTCTCGTCGAGCCCCAGTCGATGCCCGCTCGTCATCCGTTGGAGCGACTGCTACGGTTCCCCCTTTCGCTCCCCCTGGCACTCGCTCTCGCGTTGCTGCTGCCGTTCATCGTCTCGGCGGGCGCTGCGCGCGAATCCGTCTCGCCCGGGCGCGCGAACCATGCGCCCGCGACCAGCGACCGTCACCCCTCGCGCCACGCGTGGACCGTTGTCTGGTCCGACGACTTCATCGGTCCGGCCGGCGCGGCGCCGGACACGACCGTCTGGCGCTTCGACGTGGGCGACGGCTGCACCGCCGGCATTTGCGGCTGGGGAAATGAGGAGAAGGAGTGGTACACCACCGATCGCGCCAACTCCGCGCTCACAGGCAACGGTGAGTTGGCCATCACCGCGCGCATCGCCCCGGCGGGGCTCACCTGCTACTACGGCCCCTGCCGCTACACCTCGGCCAAGCTCAAGACGGCGGGACGGGTGGAGGCCGGATTCGGGCGAGTGGAAGCGCGCATCCGGCTCCCCAGGGGACAGGGGCTCTGGCCGGCCTTCTGGATGCTCGGCGCCAGCTTTCCCGCCACACCGTGGCCCGCGAGCGGCGAGCTGGACATCATGGAACTCCGCGGCAGCCGCCCCTTCGAGACCAGCTCCGCCATGCACGGCCCGGGCTACAGCGGCAGCAGCACCCCGTTCGTGCATCGCCATGCGCCACCGGGGGCCGACTTCAGCGCCGGCTTCCATCGCTACGCGGTGGAGTGGGACCCCGCCGAGGCGCGCTTCTACGTGGATGACGACCTGCACTACCGGGTGACGCGAGGGCAGGTGCGCGCGCACGGCCCCTGGGCCTTTGACCAGCCGTTCTACGTGATCCTGAACCTGGCCGTGGGGGGCGGCTTTGACGGCGACCCCGCGTCGGACGCCGTGCTTCCCGCCACGATGCTCGTGGACTACGTGCGGGTGTACGCGCGCGCGCCGTGAGCGCCGCTACTTGAGCTTGCCGCCAAAGCGCCCGGCGGCGGTCACGAACTCGCGGAAGACGTGGCGCGTGTGCGGGTCGGTGAGCTCGAAGACCTCGGGGTGCCACTGCACGCCGACGCAGAAGTGGTCGCCTTCCACCTCGGCCGCCTCGATCAGGCCGTCAGGCGCAATCGCCGACGCGGTGAGCGCGGGCGCGAGCGTCTTGATCCCCTGGTGGTGCATGGAGTTGACGTGAATGCGGTCCATCTCCATCAGGTGGCGCAGGCGGCTCCCCTTGGCCAGCGTCACTTCGTGCGCCAGGTGGTCGCGCTCGAAGCCGTAGGTGGGGAAGTAGTCGTGCTTGATGGCGTCGGGATACTGCTCCTCCAGGTCCTGGTACAGCGACCCGCCCAGCGCCACGTTGATCACCTGCAGCCCGCGACAGAGCCCCAGGATCGGCTTCTTGTCCTCCACCGCCCACAGCGCCAACTGCATCTCCGTTCGGTCGCGAGACGGGTCGATGCGCCCCAGCTTGGGATGCGGATCCTCGCCGAAGTAGTTGGGATCCACGTCCACGCCGCCCGGAATCAGGATGCCGTCGCACACGTCGTAGGCGCCCCGCAGCGCCTCTGGCTCGTCGTCCAGCAGCGGGATGAGGATCGGCGCCGCGCCGATGAGGGTGACCGCGACGTAGTAGCGCTGGTTCATCACCACCGACTGCGGAAGCCCAGCCGGGATCCCGTCGATGGAGTGCAGGGTTTGGGTGGTGACGCCGATGACCGGGCGCTGCGACATGCTCTTCTCCGGCTGGTCGAGGTGTCTGTCCGAAACGGTCACGTGCAGGTCACGGGCCAAGCTAGCGGCCGGGAGTGCTCTTTCCAGTCCGTGGCCAGTCCGATGCCACAAGGAAGTTTCGGCGCCTGGCGGGACCGCCCGCACCCTCATTTCGCGAGAGCGCGCTAATTCGTTGGGCGAGCGCCAGATGCAAGCCACCGCCGCCCCTGCCGATCGTCGCGCAGCTTGGCTCGTTCCAATCCTCGCCTGCGTTCACGGCGCCTTCGACAGCCGCACGGGTAGGGACTACGCCAGCACCCCTTCCTCGGTCTCGCGAATGAGCTGGTCCACCACCGCCTGAAGGTTGCCGCCGGTCTCTTCGAAGGTCCGGATCTGCCGGTCGGCGCTGGAGCCCTGTTCCAGGATGGTGAAGGCGTACTCCACCTCCTTGCGGCTGCCCAGTTCGTCCAGGACGTCATCCAGGAACCACTGAATCATCTCGCGAATGAGGACGGCGGCGGGGAGTTCGACGTTCTTCCCAAAGTCGATGAGCTTCCCTTCCAGGCCATAGCGCACGGCGCGCCACTTGTTCTCGTCGATGAGCTCCGACGAGTACAGGCGCCAGGTGGTGTTGTCGCGCCGCATCTTCCACAGCTTGAAGACCAGCGCCTGCAGGATGGCGGCAATGCACACCGCCTCGTCCACGCGCGTGCAGACGTCGCAGATGCGGAACTCGAGCGTCGGGAACGTGTGATGGGGGCGCACGTCCCACCAGATCTTGGAGCCGTTCGGGATGCAGTTGGTCGCGACGAGCGTGCCCAGGTAGCTCTCGTAGTCGGCCCACGACGGGATGTGGCGCGGGATCCCGGTGCGCGGGAAGGCCCGGAAGACGGCGCTGCGGTACGACTTGAGCCCGGTCTTGCGCCCGATCCAGAAGGGCGACGAGGTGGAGAGGCAGAGCAGGTGCGGCAGGAAGTAGCGCGAAACGTTGCACGCCTCGATGAGGAAGTCGCGGTCCTCGATCCCCACGTGCACGTGCGTCCCGAAGATCAGGAGCTGCTGCGCCAGCTGCTGCATCGCCTCCTTGGTCCCGATGTAGCGATCGAGCTGCGTGATCTCCTGCTCCGCCCAGTGCGAGAACGGGTGCGTCCCGGCCGCCACGATCTTGAGTCCGCGCCTGGCCGCCAGCTCCATCACCCCGCCGCGCAGCTTCACCAGCTGCGCGCGCACCTCCTGCGGCGTCTTGCACACCGTCGTCCCCACCTCGACGATCGACTGGTGCAGCTCGGGCTTCACCTGCTCCAGCACGAGATGGTCCGACTCCAGGATCTGCGTGATGTACGACTGCAGGGCCCGGGTCTTGGGGTCGATGATCTGGTACTCTTCCTCGACGCCGATCGTGAGGCTTGGGGGCTTCATGCTCTGGAGACGGGAGACGGGAGACGGGAGACGGGAGGGAACGATTACAGGCGGGG
>CAZVDJ010000089.1:0-10746 GCA_964626245.1 uncultured Gemmatimonadaceae bacterium | reverse complement strand
CGCGCCAGACGCTCGCGACGCGCCCCGAGGCCCGGCCGTGGTGCCGGGCCGGGCGCCGACCGCGAGCGCCTGTGCGCCCTATCGCGAGCTGATCGTCGAGGGGCTGCGCCGCGGCCGCAACGCGATGGTGATCTGGCAGGAGCTCGTCGACGGCCACGGGTTCACGGGCCAGGATGCCAGCGTCCGGCGCTTCGTGCGCGCGCAGCGCGGGGCCGCGACGCCCGAGCCGTCGGGCATCATCACGACGCCACTCGGCGAGGAAGCGCAGGTCGACTACGGCGAGGGGCCGATGGCGCGGCATCCCGCGCTCGGGACGTACCGGCGTACGCGCCTCTTTGTCCTCACGCTCGGCTGCTCGCGGAAATCGGTGCGCTTGCTCACGTGGCGCTCCAGCAGTCAACGCTGGGCCGAGCTCCACGAGGACGCCTTTCGGCGCCTATGCGGGTCGCCACGCGTCGTCGTCCTCGACAATCTGCGCGAGGGCGTGCTGCAGCCTGACGTGTACGACCCGGCGATCAATCCGCTCTATCGCGACGTGCTCGCGCACTACGGCGTCGTCGCCCTCCAGTGTCGCGTACGCGATCCGGATCGCAAAGGCAAAGTGGAATCGGGCATCGGGCACACGCAGAAGACCCCGCTCCGCGAGATGCGCTTCGAGACCCTCGCGGCCGCGCAAGCGTACCTCGATCAGTGGGAGGCGCGCTGGGCCGACACGCGCATCCACGGCACCACCGAGCGCCAGGTGAGCGCGATGTTTGCCGAGGAGCAGCCGCACTTGCAGCCGCTGCCGCTCGAACCGTTTCGCTACTACCGCTACGGCACGCGGAGCGTGCACCTCGATGGCTGCGTTGAGGTGGAGGCCGCGTACTACAGCGTGCCGCCGGGCTGGATCAGTCAGCGCGTCAGCGTGCAGTGGAACGACCTGCACGTCCGCGTGCTCGATCCTCGGAGCGGGCAGCTCCTCCGGGAACATCTCCGCACGCGTCGGGGCCACCATCGGGTCGCTGACCCGGATCGCCCGACGCGCACGCCGGCGAAGACGCTGGCCCTCCTGGACCGGGCGCGCAGCGCGGGCCCCTCCATCGGCGCGCTCTGCGAGCACCTCCACCGGACCGAGGGCGTGCTGGCGCCACGCCGCATCCTCGGCGTGCTGGCGCTCGCCCGGAAGCACGGGCCCGCGCTCACCGACGAGGCCGCGCACTTCGCCCTCGAGGCGGGGGCGCCGTCGTACCGCTTCCTCCGGCGCTACCTCGAACGCGTGAAGGTGCCGGCCGTCACGCTCGCGCAGATCGATCCCCTCATCCGCCAGCTCACCCTCTACCGCGATCTGATTGATCGCCGGGCCGCCACCTCATGAATCTCCCCGAACTCGATCTCGCCCTCCGGAAGCTCCGCCTCTCCGGGATGGCCGATGTGCTGGAGATCCGCCTCCGCCAGGCGCAAGCCGACCACCTCCCGCCCCTCGATCTGCTCGCGATGCTCGTCAACGACGAACTCCAGTGCCGGCAGGATCGCCTGCTCGAACGGCGCCGCAAGCAGGCGCGCTTCCGGGACCCCGAACGCTCGCTGGACACCTTCGACTTCACCTTCAATAAGAAGATGAATCGCGCGCTGATCTTCGAGCTGGCGACGGCGCGCTTCGTCGCGCAGCGGGAGGACGCCTTGTTTCTCGGTCCGCCCGGTAGCGGCAAGAGCCACTTAGCGCAGGCCATCGGGTACGCGGTGATCCAGCAAGGCTACCGCGTCGCCTATCGAGAGGCGCACACGCTCCTCGACGAACTCACCGACGCGACCTTCGCTGGGACGCGGAAAGACTACATCGTCGCGCTCGCGACCGTACACGGCCGCGGAGGATCTGCTCGAACTCATCATGCGGCGCTACGAACGGGCCTCCACGATCCTGACGTCGAATCGCCCCGTGGAGGACTGGGGGAAGCTCCTCAGCGACACGGCCGCGGTGACGGCCCTCCTGGACCGCATGCTCCATCACGCCCATGTCCTCAAGTGCGGCCCGCGGAGCTGGCGGACCAAACTGCAAGCCGATTTGCAACCCAACTAATCCGGCGATACTCTCACCCAGTCTTGGACGCGCCACTGGTGGCCGGTTTTCAGGTGTCGATCAGTGGCCGGTTTTGAGGTGTCCACCGAGGAATGCGATCGAGTTTGGGGCGGGGTCCAAGGGGTGCATCGACCCGATCGCATGCGAGCGCCATTCTCGACTCGACATCGTCAGACCTTGCAGCGATGTTCGTGGCCGCCGAGCGTCGACGGAGGCTAACTTCAGTGCGCCCGGCTGGGTGGCCATCACGCATGCTCAGGACTGTTCCCCGATCCTACAGCGACATCATTCATGGGACATACCCGACTCGGTCTGATCCCGAAGACACGGCCATGGGGTGCCGTCGTCGCGTCGTTCGCCGAAGGAGCGTCCGAGGAAGGCGGCGCCGTTGGCGCCGGCGGGCCGAGTTCCAATGCCCTCGACTCCACAGATGTTGCGACTATCGCTGGCCAGACGCTTCACGCGGCGCGAGGAGGGCTCGAGCGCGCCAAGGATGACCCCGGGCTTCGCTACGCGCTGTTTCTCCTCACGCAGGTTGTCCTCGCGGCGCGCGAGCCGGACTGGCGGCAGCGCCTGGAGAGAGTGGGTATTCATCTCGGTCCAGCCTCATCACTTGTTGACCTAACGACCGAGTTTCAGGGAGCCATCGACGACTGGCTCACTCGTCGCCGGCACCGGTCGGACGTGAGCGAGATGGCGGTACGGGCTGCCACGGATGCCCTGACCACCCTCGCGGCGCCGCGGGCCCACACGCTTTTCGGAGAGACAGGAGAGGAACTCCGGATGGCCGTCCGTCCGCTGTCGACTAAGGCGGGTTTCGCCGAGCTGGGGCAGGTGTTCTTCGGGCGCTTCATCTCCGGATTCCTGAATTTCTACCTGAGCCGCGTGACGGCCGCCCATCTCGGGGCCGAGCGCCTGCAACAGGTGGGCGACATCACCACGTTTAACCGAGCGCTCGACGCCCACTGCCGGGAGAGCGCTCGCATCGTCCGAGACTTCGCCGGTCAGTGGTTCTCGAAGACCGAGTACCAGCAAGGGATTTCGCTCGACAACACGGGCGGCTTCGTGGCCATTGCGCTGGGCAAGCTCCAGGAGGAGTTGCGCCTCCAGGGAGCCGGCAGCACGCCCGCCGGTGGTGAGGACCAACACTCGGATGGCGGGGCATGAGCGAACCCCGCCTCGTGCTCTGCAGTGGCGCGACCATTCCCGAGGATGATGTACGGCGGATCGGCCGTAGGCTGGTGGAGCTCGACGCCCTCGGACACCCCGCCAACCTCAACCTGCGCCTGGAAGACGTCGCCCGCGTCTTCCTGAAGCACCTCACGCCGAGACTCGTCGATCTGCTCGAGATCGCGGCCTATGTCTACACGGCGGATGCGACCACCAAGCGGGCGGGCAAATGGGACGATGACGCCTCGGAGCCGTGGGAGCGCGATTTCCGCATGGTCGTCCCGGTACGAGATCCGGAGTTCTGGACGCGTGCCCAGGTAGGCGATGTGCTCGGGCAGGCGCTCGGCTTCCTGTCGGATGACAGATATGAGTTCGACTTCGTCCCGCTCACGACCGACCGTCCACAGCAGGAGTACCTCCAGATCCGGATGGAGAGCTGGCCGTTCACCGGGGTCCCCCGCATCTGCCTCTTCTCTGGGGGACTCGATTCGCTCGCCGGTGCGGTGGAGATGGCGGCACGAGGCGAACCGCTCGTGTTGGTGAGTCATCGCCCGGTGACCACCATCGCCCGCCGACAGACGGATCTGGTGAAGCAGCTCGAGAAGAAGTTTTCCAAAGTTCCCCTCCTGCACATCCCCGTCTGCGTGAACAAGGCGGAGCGGTTCGGCCGCGAGTATACCCAGCGGACACGCTCGTTCCTGTTCTCGGCACTCGGTTGCGCGGTCGCGCAGTCGGTCGATGCAGAAGGCATGCGATTCTTCGAGAACGGGGTCGTGAGCCTCAACTTCCCTGTGGCAGACGAGGTCCTCCGCGCGCGGGCGTCGCGCACGACGCATCCCCAGGCGCTCTACCGGTTGGCACAGCTCTATTCCCTGGTGGCCGAGCGGCCCGCGGATCGACCGTTCGTCATCGACAATCCGTTTCTCCATCAGACGAAACGCGAGGTCGTGGAACGAATCGCCAACCATGGCGCGGCGGATCTCATTGAGTGGTCGTGCTCCTGTGCCCACACCCGCCACAAGGGGAGATCCCAATGGCACTGCGGCACGTGCAGCCAGTGCATCGACCGGCGCATCGCGGTCTTCGCGGCTGGGCTGCAGGATCGAGACCCAGAGCGAGACTACGTAGTGAACGTCTTCACGGGGCCGCGGAAGCCGGGGTACGAACAGAGCATGGCTGTGGACTACGCCCGGCACGCTCTGGAGCTGTACAACATGGACGCCGAGACGATGGCCGTGGAGTTCAACGCGGAGATCGGCCGCGCCATTCGCTTCGAGGGCGATCGGCGCGCCGCCGCGCAGGCAATCGTCGACATGCATGGGCGTCATGCGGCCGATGTATGGAGCGTCTTGACGGCGCAGCTGCAGCATCACGTCCCGGAGCTCACGACCGGGAGCCTGGCCCCGTCGTCGATGCTCGCACTGATCGCGGGCCAGCGGCACCTGTCCTCAGTCTGGGGGAGGTACGTCACACGCATCGGCGACATTCTCGCGAGCGGGGTCCCGATCGCCTGTCATAGCAACAAGCCGAAGAACGAGCCTGCGCTCCAGGAGCTCTGCGATGGCTTGCTCACCGGTCACGACCTCGACCTGCAACGGGAGTACCCGTTTCTCCGATGGGCGTCGGTTCGCACGAAGCCTGACTGGTCCGCTGAATCTCTCGACTTGTGGGTAGAGCTCAAGTACGTCCGCACCCGAGGCGACCGCGTAAACGTGACCGAGGCGATAGCCGCGGATGTCACCAAGTACGGGGACAACAACCGACGGACGCTGTTCGTCATTTACGATCCGGGGCGCCATCTGGGCGACGACGCGGAAGTCGCGGCGGATATCACACGTCACCCGGCGATGTTCGCACGAATCATCCACTAACTTTCGACGCGCGTGGCGAAACTGAGTCGCTCCGGCCGCCAATAGCGCCGCGCTTCCCGCGTTCCACGATCTCAACGCATCTTCGCATGCATGACCGGAAGCCGCGGAGCCTGGCGGGTCCCGCCCGCCGAGACCTCGCCATCAGGAACCAGCGATCGTGCGCAGCGAACCTGATCACGCGCGGCTAAAGACATGGCAGTCTCTCTTCTCCGATTCGTCCGAATTGCTCTGGCAGTTAGGATTCGACGGATCAGCATTCGAGGACGCGGACGGCCGACGCATGCGGCTCGGCGACTGCGAGGACGTTCGGGTGTTCCGCGTACGAATCTCGCATCTCCCCGATCTGTCGCTTGCGCATCACAGCTCGTGGCTGCACGCCAATCTCGATGGCGGCAAGGACCATCGCTTTTCGCATAACCGGCTAGTGCATTGGGCCGTCATCGCCTCCGTGCGTATCAATGGCACGCTCGTGGTCGAGCGCGACGTTCAACTGAAAAGCGAGGACGAGGCCGAGCGGATTGTCCCACGACTGCGAGGCCTGTTCTCGCTTGCACGACAGGTGGACAGCAGTGCGATTCTCGACGAGTACATGCGGCTCAATGCGCGTTTCGATGAGATCGACCGAGATGCTGCGGACGTAGACGCGGAGCATACGCGTCGACGAATAGAAGGTGCCGTCCGCATCGTGCGCGAGCGAGGCGCGGGCGCTGTGGGCACCCCAATTGCTGACTTGCCTGGCGACGTGCGGGAGGAACTGACACGGCTCGAGCGTAGCCATGCCGCTCTGCTCCAGGAGAAGGAGAAGATCGAAAATCTCATGCTACGACTACGGGTTGGACTCTCGCACATGATTCGTGAGATGCCCTGATCCGATCCGAGCACACGGAATCCCTCCTCGGTAGAGCTGAACTCCGGCCAGGGGCGGCTTGCGGTAATCCGTGTGTAGCGCCCCACCGCGCCTTCCCTGGTGTGGGCGGAAAGTTGAGTTCAGAGCGCTGAGCGAGGGCGCGCCCCCCCAACACGCGCCCCCGCCCCCATCCCTCCTAGTGCCTCAAATCCCGCTTCCACGGCGAATCCCATCCATAACTATCCTTGTCCCTGATCCGCCCGTCCCGCCGGTGGATCACCACCTCACTCGCCCGCTCCCGCGCCTCCACCACCGCCCGCCGAATCGCCTCGGCCTGCGTCGTCGGTGCGGTGAACAACGGCCCCCCGCGCGCCACCCGCGCGATGAACCCCCGTCCCTTGCCGGCGGGAACGACGTGCACGTTGCGATGAGCCTTGCTGCGCTGCGCTTTCATTGGACGACCTCCTGTTGATGGATTGAAGGATTCCGCGCTTCGCCGCTGTTAGGCGGCCTTGCTGTCGGCGGTGACGGGGGAGGCCGCTGCGTCCGCCGCCACCGGCGCGATCGACGCGATCGGCGTGACGCTGACCACCGGCACGCCCTCACCGCTCTCGCCGACGTCGACGCTCCCGTTCTCCTCGCCGTCCACCACGTCATCCACCAACACCGCCGCCCCGCGCACCCGGATGAACCGCGTCATGGTGCGCCACTCGGCGAGCTGGCTCTGCTCGCCGGTCAGCCGCGGCACGAGCATGGTGTCGAGCAACCGGATCAGGTCGCGCCCGCGCGCCAGCTCCTGCAGCATTCCCGCAGTGGCCGATGAGCGCCGCCCCTGCTCCTCGCCGCGCGCCACGATCGCGTCGCGGAAGGCACTGGTGGCAGTGCGCAGCCGCTCCACGAAGTCGGGCGCCAGCCCCGCCTCCACGAAGCGTCCCTGGTGCTGCGACGCGCGCTCGATGAAGCCGCGCGCCGCGTGCAACAGCCCTTCGTTGTCACGCTTGCGCGCCAGGCGGAAGCCGCTGCGGATCCCCGGATCGTTCCGGAACAGGCGCCCCGCCACCTGGCTGATGGGGCGCAAGTACTCCTGGTGCAGCGCCTGGGCCAGCGCCTGCTTGCGGTCGGTAGCCTCGCGGGCACTGCGCTGCCGCTGTTCCTGCTCCTGCGCGTGCCCCTCCAGCCGGGTGACCAGCGCGCCGAGCGACTCCACGTGCGGCTTGAGGTCGCCAAGCGCCACGCGCAGGTCTCGCGCCGCCAGGAAGGTGTGGGCGCGGCGGAGCGTCTGCAGTCCGAGCTTGGTCTTGCGTTGCATGGTGACTTCCTCCCCTGAATGATTGTGGACGCGGTGACCAACGAGGAGCGCGCGCGCGTCCTTCACGCGCTCCCATATGGTTGCAGGCGATCTGGCGGTGCTTCCTGTGCAGCGGGCGGTGCCTCGTGTGCAGCGGGCAGCGCCTCGTGTGCAGGTGGCGCTGTCGTCCGTGCACCGCGCGCGCTGCTCCGTGCGCTCGGCGCTGTCGCGTGTGTCTTGGGCGGAGCGTCGTGTGCCCGGCGCGCGGTGGTGCGTGCGGGGCGCGCGGTGGCTGGAACGGCCTGCGCTGCGATCGATGCCGACGGCGGCGCGACTCGTGCGTTAGGCGGTATCGCTCGTGCGTCGTGCCACGGCGCCTGTTGCAGCCGCGGCGTGGTCACGGCGCGTTACGACCTGGCCGGTGCGACCGGCGGGGACGCGTGGACGTGGTGCGAAGCGACGCGTTCTGTTGGAGCAGTCGCCTGTGCATCCGACGACGTCACCTGTGCGCCATGCACGCTCGTCGGTGTCGGCTGCGCTATGACCTGTCACCAGTGCGCGGCCGCCTGTGCGAATTGCGAAGCGGCCGGTGCTGACTGCGAAGTCGCGTGTGCGCGGTGCAGAGGCGCCTGTTCCGGCTGCGGAATGACCTGTGCGCGCTGCAAGGTCGCCTGGTCGGGCTGCACTCCGGCTCGCGCACGTTGCGGAACGGCCGGTGCACGCCGCGCGGTGACCGCTGTCGGCTGCAAAACGGCGTCTCGGCGATGCAAAATCGCTTTCCGCGCGATTCCGCCGTCGCTCGGGAGCGCGGAGCGGCCTCGTTTCTGTGCGCCGCGATCGCTTGACCCTCTCTGAACCCCCCGCGCCGGGGCACGAGTCAAGGGTTTTTGGCCGCTAACGCGCAAAATCTCCGATTTTCGTTACAATTGGCGGCTCCGCCGGCATCCAAGCGGCAAAAAATGCCGCATCATGGGTCCAAAACCGGCAAACGTTTCCGCCTACGTTTTGACGACTCGTGACGGTGTGTATGTGGGGGCGCGAAGAGCGCGATTTCTCCCCCCGGGCCAACCGGCCCGCCATCCATACAGCACCGCGTGGGCTTGACGGCGGCACGATGATGGTGCGCGTCACGCTCATGGGGAGGAGAGGAGACGGTGGAGACCGACCGAAGCGTGTTGCCGCTGGTTCGCCCCGTCAGGGGGCACCCCGCGCCGCTGGATGTGGCGCAGTTGTACCGGCAGGTGGAAGGTGAGCTGCTGCGCTACGCCGCCCGACTGCTGCCGGGCGACGGCGCGGAGGACGTGGTGCAGGAAGCCGTGCTCAAGTTCCTGGTGCAGCAGGACCGGCTGGGTGGGGCGCTCATCGCGCACGACGCGCGGTTGCGGCTGCTGGCGATGGTGAAGGATGCGGCACGCGACCGCATCCGCACCACTCGGCGCGAATCGCGACTGATGCAGCTCATCACCGGTCCCACGGCAACGATCCGTCGCTGGATGCGCGCCGGGCAGGCGGTGAACGACGCCACTATCCTCCTGGCCATTCGCGACGCGATGGACCAGATGAAGCCGAGCGACCGGGAAGTGTGGGTGATGATGCACGAGCACGGGCTCACCGTCGCCGACACGGCGAACCACCTGGGGATCTCGCGCGGGACGTGCCGCGCGGCGATCGCCAGCGCCAACAAGGTCCTGCGCGGCGAGCTGGCGCGCCTCGGCGTCACCCCCGACACGATCGGAATGCGGGAGGCGCCATGAGGCCCGACGACCTGCTGGTGCCGGCCGAGCCGGTGCGCGACCTCACGCCTGACGAGATAGCGGATGCGCTCGCCGAGGACCCCGAGGTGACGGTGATCTCCGACTACCTGACCGGGGCGCTCGACGCCGAGGCCGCCGCCGCGGTGGCGCGTCGGCTGGAGGAGGACGCGGGCTTTCAGGAGCGGGTGGGGCCGATCGTGCGCGCCTGGCATGCGTGGCCGGGCCCTACCGACTTCGTGCAGAACGACGCGGACACAGCGGCGCGGTGGGAGCGGATCGTGGCACGCGCCGACGCCCGGCGCGCCGGGGAAGGGGGGCGCGACCATGCGTGGCGCACCGACGACGACGCGGCGCACGCGCGCACCGCTCGGCGGCAGCGACGGATCTGGCAACTGGCGGCAGTCCTGCTGCTGGCGGTTGGACTGCCGCTGGCCGGGTGGGCGGGGGCCAGCCTCTGGCCGCGGCTCACCGCGCCGCGCGTGTTGGTGGAGCAGGCGCCGCCCGGCGATGGCAGCACGGCGACGGTCGGTCCGAACTCGATGGTCTCGCTCGCCCCGGGGGCGCGCCTCACCTGGCGCGACCGCCCCGACGACCGCGGGCGCCGCGAATTGTTCCTTGATGGCAGCGCGAGCTTCATGCTGACGCCGCTGCGGGCGGGGGAGTACCTGGTGATCACGCCGGCGGCGCGGATCATCGTGACGGGGACGCGCTTCGAAGTGCAGGTGACGGACCCGTCCACGACGCTGGTCACGGTGCACGAAGGAAAAGTGGTGCTGGAGGCGCGGGGGAACGCTCGCGGCTTCGACCTGCTCCCCCTGGGGGCGGGCGAGCAGGGGAGGGTGGTCTGGGGGGCGCCGCCGCGGAGGGCCCAATGATCCCTCCCACGCCACTCCTGCTGGTGGCCGCGGCGCACGCGCTGTCTCGCCAAACGGTCGAGTTGCCGCGTCGGTGGGGTGACGGCCCCTGTTCGTTGGAGTTTGTCTGGGAGCTGGGGAAGACGACGCACTTCGACCTGTTGCGTGGCCAATCGAGCTGGCCGGTGCCGCGCGTGCGCTCGGTGCTGGCGCTGCGCTCAGCCGCTGAGGCGCGCGGCTGGTGCCGCCAGCGCGCCGAGGCGGGGGACCTGCTGCTCTTTCGTGACGAGGAGAATGACCAGCGGTGGACGGTGGGGGTGGTGATGGTGGTGCTCGATCGCCGCCTGAGCCAGGACGGGAGGGTGCGATGGTGCGCGCTCGCCTGGGCGCGGGAGGGCGAAGGGAACGCCATGCGCGTGGAGACGGGGATGCGCTGGGTGAATACCGAGGCATCGGAGATCGCCATCCGCTGGTCGGCGACCCCTGACGAACTGGAATGTGCGGCGTGATGCGGCGGCGTCGGCGCAGCGACGCCGGCAGCGACAACTCTGAGACCATCGTGGCCGTCCCTGACGGCTTGCGACTACCCATAGCGAGGATTCCGAGATGCGAGACTTCTGGCAGGAGTGGCGGCGGCCGTTGCAGGTGGCGGTGGTGCTGGTGGGGGCGCTGCTCGTGGGCGCCGCCTACCTGGCGCGCGAACCTCGGCGCCTGGTCTGGCGCGACCACGGCGTCTTCTGGGCGGCAACGGAGACGCAGGCGACTTTCTTTCCCGAGAGCAGCTATGTGGTGCACCTGGGGGCGCACGAGCGGGCGGCCCTCCCTGTGTACCTGACGGGCTTCTATTCCGGCGGCACCATGGCGATGAGCGAACGCGAGGTGCGCGAGGCGATCGCCGACGCG
>CAZVDJ010000088.1:0-10776 GCA_964626245.1 uncultured Gemmatimonadaceae bacterium | reverse complement strand
TGCGCTTCGGCAGCTTCGAGCACTTCACGGCGGAAGACGACGTCGCCTCGCTGCGCACGCTGGCCGACCACGTGATCGATCACTTCCGGCCGCAGCTGCGTGATACGCCGCAGCCTTGTGCCGCGCTGCTGGCCGACATCGCGCAGCGCACCGGCGAGCTGGTCGCGCACTGGCAGGCGATCGGCTTCATGCACGGCGTGATGAACACCGACAACATGTCGGTGCTGGGGCTCACGATCGATTACGGTCCCTATGGCTGGCTGGACGACTTCGACCCGCACTGGACGCCCAACACGACCGATGCGGCCGGGCGTCGCTATCGATTCGCCAACCAGCCGGCCATCGCGCAGTGGAACCTGGAGCGGCTGGCCGCCGCCATCGCTCCGCTCTTCGCAAACGAGCAATGGCTGCAGCGCGGGCTGGACCACTACGTCGACACCTTCACTGCGCGCTACGACGCCATGCTCGCCGCCAAGCTGGGAGCGCCGCATTGCGACGACGACCTGCGCTCGCTGGCCGACGACGGGCTTCGACTGCTCGCGCGGGCCCAGGTGGACTACACCAACTTCTTCCGCGCCCTCTCCGCGTACGGAAGCACCCTCCCCTCCGATGACGACGCGCTGATCGAGACACTCGGCGACGTCTTCTATGACGCGGCAAGGCGCGAGGCGCATGGCCCGGAGCTGGCGGCCTGGCTTCGACGGTGGCACGCGCTGGTCACGCGCGTGGCGGCGGACGTGGACCAGCGCCAGCAGCGGATGCGCGCGGCCAACCCGCGCTACGTGCTGCGCAACTACCTCGCGCAGCAGGCGATCGATCGCGCGGAGGGGGGCGACCCGTCGCTGGTGCGCGAGCTGCTCGACCTCGTGCGACGGCCGTACGACGACCAGCCGGGCCGAGAGGCGATGGCGGCGCGCCGCCCCGACTGGGCCCGCCACCGCGCCGGCTGTTCCATGCTGTCGTGCAGCTCGTGAGCCACCCGACCGCGCGCTCGAGCCACTAGAATCGCACGCCAACTCCTGGAAGCAGGAGATAACGCACTCCAGCGACCGGTGACGACAGTCGCAGCGTCCGGATTCCCACCGAGGGCGCCAGGCGAGAGCGGCTGTCGGGCACCCAGTCGACGCCGGCGGCGAGCGCGACACTGGAACGCCGCGCAAGGCCCTCGCCGCCGGAAGCTGCAACCATCCCGACACCGGTCGTGAGGCGAAGGTCCGAGCCGGCCACGAAGGCAAAGGGCGACAGCAGGAACCCGCTCAGGGCGCTTGGCGAGGAGCGTGCCGCGCAGCTCGCGCCGACAGGGGCACCGCACGTGGGCTCCGCCCTGGCTCCGCCCATGGGAAGGATGCCGAAGGCCGACAGGTCGGCGCCGGAGTTGGCGCCAAATCGTCGCGCGAAGCCGACCTCGCCGACGACCGCACCAAAGCGTCCGCCGAAACCGGCGAAGTCGAGCGCGGTCGGCCCGAACCGGAGCGTGATGCCCGCACCTTCCTCCTGCGCCGCGGCGATGGCCGGGGCAGCGGCCACGACGCAGACGATGGCTATCGCGAACACGGGACCGTGCATGTCATCTCCTCGTTGAGTGCAATCATGAACAGGACACGGCAACGCACAAGATACCCTGTTCCATTCGTCCCGGTGCCTGCGCGACAGCGGCGGCGTGCCTGGCTGCGATGTGGTCCTTGCGCGCTGAGCCCGCCAGGGATAAGCTCGCCGCGCCCGGCGTGACACACTCCAAACCGCAACTGCTGGAGGTGTCAAATGCGCGCAAAGCAGTGCAGGCAGCTGGTGCTGGTCCTCACGATGCTGGCGGCGTGCCGGGACAACTCGGTGGCGCCGCTGCAGGATGGTCAGCATCCCCGTTCAATCGAGGCCGCGGCCTCCAGCGCGCTGTCGACCGCGATCATTCCGGATCGCGGCGTCTCCCCCTCCATCGCCGCGACTGCGCAGGCCGAGGACGGAGCATCGGGTCCGCCCACGACGCTGGCCAACATGCTGGATGTCGGATCAGGCGCGAACTTCAGCTGCGCCCTGCGCAACGACGGACTCGTTTTCTGCTGGGGAAACAACGGCGCGGGGAATCTCGGCAACGGTTCGCTCGTCGGGAGCAATCGGGCATTGGAGGTGTCGGGCGCTGTCCGCTTCGCGCACCTCGAGGTCGGCGACGTGAATGCGTGCGGACTCTCATCAACCGGTGCTGCGTACTGCTGGGGCGACAACGCGACCGGACAATTGGGGATCGGGACGATTGGCGGCATCAGCACCGTACCAGTTGCTGTGAGTGGCGGGCTTCAGTTCCTGCAGCTCTCCATCGGCCTGCGTTCCATCTGCGGCGTGGCAACGGACGGCGTGACCTACTGCTGGGGATTGAACCAGTTCGGGCAGCTCGGGAACGGGGTGATCGGCGGTAACTACTCCACACCGCAGCCGGTGGTCTCGAGCGCAGCGTTGGGGTTCGTCCAGGTGACCGCGGGCTTCCTCAACTCGTGTGCCCTGACTACCACGGGCGCGGCGTATTGCTGGGGCAGCAGCGGCGCGGTGTTCGGGAATGGCGTGATCACCCCGTCGACCGCCGTCCCCGTGGCCGCGGCGGGCGGGATGACGTATGCGAGCCTTGACATGGGCTATCGCTACGCCTGCGCCCGCACCACATCGAACGACGGATCCTGTTGGGGCGACCAGCCCTTCGGCCAGGGCGGAGTCGGGTCCTTCGCGCAACTCCTCTCGCCCACGCCAATCGTCGGCACCTTCAAGTTCGGCGTGCTGGACGCCCACCACTCCAACTCGGTCCTTGGTTTCACCTGCGGCCTGGACACCGCGGGGCGCGCCTTCTGCTGGGGAAGCAACGACAAGGGACAACTCGGCTCGCCAGGCACCAGCAGCTGCACGTTCGGCTCGCTCACCTTCAACTGCTCGTCCCGCCCGCGCCCGGTCCCTGATGGCCGCCGGTACGGGCAGCTCGGCGTCGGCCTGAACCACTCGTGCGCCGTCCAGACGAACGGCGAGGTTTACTGCTGGGGCGACAACACGTCCGGACAACTCGGCGACGGCGGCAACACCGCCAGCTCGCGGCCGGTGCAGGTCGTGCGTCTCAATGCCCCGCCGCAGAACGGATCGGTGGTCGTCACGCCGCTCTCGGCGCAGTTGCTCCTGACGGGATCCACGATGCAGTTCTCGGCCCAGGCGCTGGACGAGAATGGCGCTCCGCTGGCGATCCAGCCCTCATTCACCTGGGTCAGCTCGAATCCCGCCGGCGCAACGGTCGACGCCAACGGACTCGCCACGGCCATCGCCTCGGGCAACGCCGTGATCACGGCCCGGGTCTCCGGCGGTTCCTTCGGCCGCGCGAGCCTGTCGCTGCAGATCCAGGACCCGGTCGCGCTCTTCCAGCGCGCCTGGTCCGGGGCCTTCTCGGGGATCAACACGACCGACGGCCTGATCTTCTACAGCGGGCTCCTGAGCGACGAGTGGACCCACTCGGGGACGTTCACCACCCGGCGCGAGGTCGACGAGCGCCGGGTGACGCCCGGCAATGCGCAGCTCTCGCAATTCTACGGCGCGCTCAACTTCGCGCGCACCGCGCTCGAGTTCGAGGAGGCGCGCCTGCAGACGGTGGCACCCGGCGACCCGCGTCGCGGCGAGTTGCTCGCACTCGCCGGCTATACCTACCTCGGCTTTGCTGAAGCGTTCTGCTCCGGCGTGCCGCTGTACGACCCCAACGCCGGGCTCACCACCGACCAGCTCTTCGTCCTGGCCGAAGCGCGCTTTGCGCAGGCGATGAGCGTTCCCATCCAGCCGGCATTCACCTCGCTGGCCAACCTCGGGCTGGCGCGCGCGCGACTGGGTCGCCAGGACTTCACGGGTGCGGCGGCCGCAGCGGCGGTGGTTCCGGCCGGCTTCTCGTACGCCACGGCGCACTCCGCCACGTCCGGCAACGAGAACGTCCTCTTCTCGCTCAACCAGTTGCAGCGCCGCATCTCGATGGCCGATGCGAAAGGAGGGAACGGTCTCCCCTACCGAAGTGTCGTCGATCCGCGACTGCCATGGGTCGCCGGCGGCTTCGGATTCGACGGAATCACGCCGGTGGTCTACTACGCGCAGAAGTTCACCGCCGTCTCCTCACCCATCACGATTGCCAGCGACGAGGAGGCTCGGCTGATCGGCGCCGAGGCGCTGCTCGCCGCAGGTGACGTGGGCGGATTCGTGGCGCAGCTGAACGCCCTTCGCGCCGTCGCCGGGCTTCCGGCGGTCGTGGATCCGGGATCGACCACGGCACGCGTCGACCTCCTCTTCCGCGAACGCGCCTTCTGGCTGTATGCCTCCGGCACGCGACTGGGCGACGTCCGCCGCCTCATCGCTGCATATGGCCGCACCGAAGCGACAGTGCTGCCCACCGGGGTGTATCCGCGTGGCGGCACGTACGGCACCGACGCCAACCTTCCGGTCCCCTCGTCGGCTCGCGGACCCACCTTCTCCGGCTGCACGAACCGGACGAGCTGAGCAGGTTGGCGCCGCAACGGCGCCGAGGGTGACGACCATCGGCAGATCAGGGGGCGGCGCGACGAGATCATCGTCGCACCGCCCCTTCGCCGTTCATCCTCGCGTCGTTCGGTTCATCCCGCGCGCGCTGGCGCTCCGCGGCTGGCACGCCGAGAGTAGAGCCATGCGAATCTCTCGAACGTCGCTTCCCGCCCTTGCCGCGTCTGCCCTGGTGCTGGCGACGCCCCTCGCCGTGCCCGCCCTGGCACAGGGCGGGCCGGCCGCCATTCCGCTACGCAGCCCAACCGCAACGCTCGACCACGAGTTCTCGCAGGTGCGCGGGGTGCGCGAACTGGCCGATGGCCGCGTCCTCATCACCGACCGCCTCGAGGAGAAGCTCTACGTCGCGTCGTTCAGCACCGGCGCCCTCGTGACGATCAGCCGCGCGGGACGCGGACCGCTGGAGTTCCACCTCCCCACCTCGCTCGTCGCCTACACGGGTGATTCCACGTTGCTGGTGGACGAGGGGAATTCGCGCCTCGCGGTGATCGGCCCCGACCTGCGCATCCACCGATCGTTCGCGTTGCGGCTGCCGGGGTACGGTGTCCCCCTGGGCACGCGGGGTGTCGACGCGCAGGGGCGCTTCTACCTGCAGATCCCCGGCTGGCTGTCCAACGCGCGTGAACGCGGCGACTCGGTCTGGCTGGTGCGCTTCGATCCGGCGCGCAGCCGCGTGGACACGCTGGCCATCCTGAAGGGAACCACCACTCCGCCCCCGCGCGACGGCCGGCAGATGGGCATTCCGTTCGTCCCATTCGCCGCGCAGGACAACTGGATGGTCGCCCGCGACGGCCGCGTGGCGCTGGTGCGGTCGACGCCGTACCACGTGGAGTGGCGTGCCCCGGACGGTCGCCTCACGCGTGGCGCGACGGTGCCGCACACACCCATTCGCGTGACCTCGGACGATCGCGTCGCCTTCACCCGCAGCTTCATCGCCAACTCGCCCATCGGCGGGCGCGACCCCAATGGCGGGATGTCGGCGGCGCCCGCCGAGTTGCTCACCGATCGCAGCATTCGGGAGATCGCGGAGCGCAACACCTTTGCCGATGTCATGGGGCCGTTCACCGGCGCACTCCCGATCGTGGACGCGGCAGGAGCGCTGTGGGTCGAACGCACGGTGCGCGCCGGGACGTCCGGAGAGTGGGACGTCTTCGACGCATCGGGCCGGCACGTCAAGCGCGTGGCGATCCCGGTGGGGCGCCGCCTGGTGGGAATTGGGCGCGCCACGCTGTACCTCGTGGCCGTGGACGAGGACGGAATCGAGCGGCTGGAACGGTACGCGGCGCCGTGAGCGCGCGGCCTCCGTGCCATCCGCGCGCGGTGCGCGCACCAGGGCGGCGTTAGGCGGCGCCCGTCAACGCCTGGCGCCGCTCGCCGTCGCCAGGAGTCGCCGAGCGTCGCTGGTTGCCGCCGGGCGTCCCTAGGCGCCGCGCAGGCGGCGCGCCTTTTCGCGAAGCGTCACGGAGTTGCCCGGCGTTCCCGACACCTGGCCGCGGCACTTCGGCGAGCCGCAGTTGCACTGGAAGCTCGCGCTCGTCTCGCCCAGCAGCGTGGCGAAGTCCAGCGTCAGCTCCTCACCCCTGGCAATCGGACGCGTGGCCACCACGTTCAGCCCCACGAAGGCGGTGTTGGGGTCGCACGAGTGGTTCTGCGGCGCCCATTCCGACGGGTTGGAGTCCCACAGCACGAAGACCTCGTCCGACAACGGATACGCGTAGTGCCGGAAGCTCTCCAGCTCCGCGGCGCTCCACGTCTGCTCCACGTGCGAGCGCGTCACCACCCGCTGCGCGCGCTCCTCGCCGTGAAAGACCACCTCGCCCGCGCCAATCGGGCGCGTCGCGTGGATGCCGTATCCTGATATGGGTGACCCCTGGATCTCGAACGGGCGCACCGCGCGGCGATGCCGCGCCAATCCCTCGGCCACCATCAGCTTCGCGAACCCCGCCTGCCCGATCCCGTCGTACTTCAGCACGTAGTCGGCCGACCCTTCGTAGCCGTCGCTGTAGAAGATGGAGCAGGAGAAGTTGACCTCGAGGAAGTACAGCTCGCCGCGCCCATCCAGTCGAAAGTCCATGCGCGCGTAGCCAACGGCGCTGAAGCCGTTGAAGACGTCGATGGCCGCCTGCTGAAGGCGCGCCACCAGCGCCTCGTCGGTGACCGGGACGTTCGCGTCGGGGTGCAATTCGGACGTCTTGTGCGCGTAGGTCTTGAAGCGCGGTTCCGCGTCAAAGACCCACTCCACCGGCCGGAAGGCGCGAACCTGCCCGTGCGCCTCGGCATCGGCGATCATCAGCACCGTGAGCTCGCGCCCGTCGATGTACTCCTCGACCAGCAGCTCCGGATAATCGGGGAGCGTCGCCGCCACCTTGGCGCGAAGGGCCGCCTCGTCCTTCACCAGCGACTTGGCGTCGATGCCCAGCGAGTCGCCGGCGTGCGCCGGCTTCACGAACATCGGAAAGCGGAGGGTGGCCAGCGCCCGATCCACGTCCTGCGGACGCGTGACCACCACGTGTGGCGAGGTGCGCACCCCCGCGATGTGGGCGATGTACTTCATCAGGACCTTGGGCGGATCGAACAGCTCCGCCGTTGGCCCCGTGTACGGAAGCCCCAGCCGATCGAGCGAGTGGATCACGTCGATGGATGGGATGTCCCAGTCCAGGTATCCCTCCACCAGGTTCACGAAGAGGTCGAACCCCTGGCGCGACAGGTCGCGCAGCTGCCGGAAGGTGGTGAGCTTGTTCAGCGCGACGTGATGCACCTCGTGCGGCGCCAGGATCGCCGAGAGGTCGCGCATGGGATCGTAGTTCCCATAGTCCACGTCCGACTTGGAGTAGTCCGGCTGGAGCACGCAGATCTTGAGGCGGCGCTCCGCGGGCCCGCCGGACGCGGAGGGTGCGTCGATACCCTCCCCCTCCCCACTCTCGTCGGACGTCCGCTCCACCGTCATGAGGCGAGTCGTACCGCCTGCTGGGCGTGGCGCACGGCCTCGTCCAGGATCGCCTGGACCACCGAGGCATACGTCGTCTGCGCCACGCGAATCACGGCGCCGATGGAGGTGACGTTCTCGTCCTCCGACAACCCGCATTGGGCGTTGACCTCGAGGACGAAGAGGTCGCCGGTGCGCGCATCCATGCGAAGGTCCACGCGCCCGTAGCCGCTGCCACCCACCGCCTCATACGCGGCCCAGCTCACGTCCTTCACGCGCTCGGCCAGCGACGGCGCCACCGGTTCGTATTGCCAGAAGTCCTCCCCGTCGGCCACGGGTGCCTCACGCTCGTACAGCTCCCACAGCCGGTCGAACGAGAGGAAGCGTTCCTCCGGGGGGAGATTGCGGTTGAAGACGCGCTCCACCGGCGCATAGACGGTGGCCGCGTCGCTCGCGCGCGCGTTGCCGACGATGAACGTGGTGAACTCGGGTCCCTCGATGAACCGTTCGACGAAGAGCCCGCCCTCCGCCAGCGACCAGCCATGCACCCCTTCGCGCAACGCCGCGAGCTGAGCGTGCAACTCGCGTGGCGAATGCACCACGTTGCGGGTCCCGATGCCGAGCGACCCCGCGGATACCGCCGGCTTGAGGATCAGTGGTCCGGGGATGCGCGCAAAGAGGCCGTTCACTCGCTTGGCGCCGGCGGGAATCACTTCCCAGGGCGACGTGGGGACGCACGCAGCCTCGAACGCCGACTTCATCGTGATCTTCGACGTCGTCAGCTCGTAGAAGCGCTCATCGGCCCCCGTATACGGAAGCCCCAGCTGCTCCAGGTGACGGATGACGGAGATCCCCGGCGCCCCGTTGATCTCGTCGCCGTCACACAGGTTGAAGATGACGGGAAGGCAATCGCCGGATGCCTGCCGAATGCCCTCCAGCACCGGACGGAAGTTGGCCATCGTGACCGGCTGCCAGCGGTAGGCCATCCCCAGCGCGGCAAAGGCGCGCTGGAATTCCCCTTCGCACTGGGTGAAGTCGTAGTAGAACTGGATGGCGGGGTCGTCGCTCTCCACCTGGGGAACAAGGACCCAGACGAGTGACGGCGCGGGGGGACGCTCGCCCGCGCGCCGTGCGCGACTGGAGCTGGCAGCGTTGCCCGATCGGCTGGTGCGGCGCGGTCGTAGCGTTCTGGCGGTAGGCCTCAAGCGCTCGGTTGCAGGATCGAAAGGATCCGCCGCACGCCTCCCGGTTGGCGCGTGGCGGACTGCGAAATGAAGCCGCAACGATTGCGCGACAGTATTGCGAATGTTTGACGATTCGTCGAGACGGACTTTTCAGGACGGAGCGCCGGTGCCGCGTCCCGTCTCGCACCGATAGCTTGGCGGCATGCGTATCCTCGTCGTGGCCGCAACCGAACGAGAACTCGCGCCACCGATCGAGTGGGACGCGATCGTCTGCGGGGTGGGACCGGTGGACGCCGCGGTGCGCACCGCCTCGGCGCTGGCACAGCATCAACCGCTCGCCGTGGTGCACGTGGGCATTGCCGGTGCGCGACGCGAGTCCCGCCTCGAACCGCCGGCGTTGGTCATCGGGTCGCAGTCACGATACTGCGACCTGGGCGTCGGCCCTGAGTGGGCCCCGCAGCTCATTACCCCCGATGCGGCATTGCTCGACGCCGCCCTGCGCGCCCTCCCCCATGCCGCGCTGCATGTCATCGGGACCAGTGCGCGAGTGGGCGGAACGGGAACGGGCGCCGAGCGTCCGCCGGTTGAGGCGATGGAGGGATTCGCCGTGTTGCGCGCGGCGCAGCTGGCCGGCGTTCCGGCCATCGAGGTTCGCGCCATCGCCAACGCCATCGAGGAACCCGATCGCGCGCGCTGGCGATTTGCCGAGGCCTTCGCCGCGATCATCGAGGCCACCCCGCGCCTGGTCCGGGAGATTGCCGCATGCGTGAGCTGACATTCGGCTACTCGCCGTGTCCCAACGACACCTTCGCGTTTCACGCCCTCTCGCACGGGCTCGTGCCGGCCGCCTTTCGCGTGCGCCCCATCCTGCTCGACATCGAGGAGCTGAACCGGCGTGCGCACGACGGGGCCTTCGACCTCACCAAGGTGAGCGTGGGGGCCTTCGCGGCGGTGGGAGCGCGCTACCGCCTGCTGCGCAGCGGGGCAGCGCTCGGGCATGGAGTGGGGCCGCTGGTGGTGACGCGCACGCCGGCCACGCTCGCGCAGGCCGCCCTCGGACCCATCGCCATTCCGGGGCGCGAGACGACCGCCTTTCGCCTCCTCTCGCTCGCCGCCCCGTCGTTAGGTGAGGTGGTCGAGATGCGGTACGACCGCATCCTGGGGGCGGTGAGCCGCGGGGACGTGGCGTCGGGGCTCATCATCCACGAGAGCCGCTTCACCTACCGGGAACATGGCCTGGTCAAGGCGGCCGACCTTGGCGATTGGTGGGGAGCGGAGACCGGACTCCCCGTGCCGCTCGCCGGCATCTGCGCCCGCGCCGACCTGCCGACCGACCTCGTGGCCGACGCCGAGCGCGCCATTCGGGCGTCGGTACAACACGCCTTCGATCACCCGTCCGACAGCCGCGCGTACGTGCGCGCCCATTCGCAGGAACTCTCGGACGAAGTCTGCGACGCCCACATCCGGCTCTACGTCAACGAGCACTCGCTCGACATCGGTGACGACGGGCTGCGCGCCATCGAGCGCCTGGTGTCGGCGCGGTAGTCACCCTCCAGGCCACGCGCGAGCGCGCCAGCGCGCCTCAGAAGTACGTCGCGAACCCCGCCTGGAATGCGCCCAATCGTGCCCGCGGCCTGTTGTCCAGCAGGTCGCTGGAGCGCGAGCGCCGATAGTTGAGCTTCACCACGGTGCCCGACACCGGCCGGAACGACGCGCCAAGCACGATGGAGCGCGTCTCGTCTCCGATGCTCGCCCCCGTCGACGCAAAGCGCCCGCGGTTCAAGTCAACCTGCTCGAGCCGGATATCCGCGTTCACGACCGCCTCGGGGAGCCCACGCAGTCGCGGGCGCCAGACCGGGAGCGATGCGTCCAGGTGCCAGCCGAGCTGCCGCCGCGCCATGAGGTCGCGCAGGTCGTCGGGAACGTCAATCGCCGCGTGCGCCAACTCGCCGCGCAGCTCCAGCGGCCCCAGCTCGGTGGACAGGTCGAGCGCGACGAGCCCCACGTGTCGCGCCTCGTCCACCGTCTCACCTTCCACGCGATAGCTGTTGTAGGCGCCGCGATACCAGGACACCCCCACTTCCCCCCAGCGCCGCTGCTGCAGTGCGACACGCCCCGAGAAGGCCG
>CAZVDJ010000087.1:0-10794 GCA_964626245.1 uncultured Gemmatimonadaceae bacterium | reverse complement strand
GTGCTGTCGTTCGGCTACTGGTGCACCGACTTCCTGGTGGTGCAGCGTGCGATGGCCGCCGAGTCGATGACGGCGGCCCGGCGCACGCCGCTGATTGCGGCCGTTCCCAAGATGCTCTTCCCGTTCCTGGTGATCCTCCCCGGGATGATCGCGCTGATCCTGGGGGCGGGCGACGGCTTCACGGCGGTGGGCGGGATGGGGCAGGGGCTGGTTCCCGCCAAGCGTGCAGCTGACGGGAGCGCGATGGTCGATGCCATGGGGCGCACCGTCCTGGACTTCGACCTTGCCACGCCGATGATGCTGGTGAACCTCTTCCCCAGCGGGATGCTGGGGCTGGGGCTCACCGCCCTGATCGCGTCGTTCATGTCGGGGATGGCCGGGAACGTGACCGCCTTCAACACGGTGTGGACCTACGACATCTACCAGGCGCACGTGCGCCGGTCGGCGAGCGATGCGCACTACCTGTGGATGGGGCGGGCGGCGACGGTGGGCGGGATCGCGCTCTCGGTCGCGGCGGCGTATGCGGTGAGCGCCTTCAACAACATCATGGACTTCCTGCAGCTCGTCTTTGCCTTCGTGAACGCCCCGCTCTTCGCCACGTTTGCCCTGGGGATGTTCTGGAAGCGGAGCACGGGACACGGCGCCTTCTGGGGGCTCCTGGCGGGGACGACGGGGGCGGCGCTGCACCACGGGCTGTCGCTCTCGCGTGGCTCGGTGCCGGGGATCAAGGGGGGATACCTGCTGCCGTTGCTGCGCTATCCGAGCGAGCTGGCGCAGACCTTCTGGACGGCGATTGCCGCCTTCCTGGCGTGCCTGGTGGTGAGCGTGATCGTGAGCCTGGCCACGCGGCCACGCCCCGACGAGGAGCTGCGCGGCCTCGTCTACGCCCTCACGCCGCGTCCGGCGGAGCAGGGCATTCCATGGTGGCAGCGCCCCGCCACGCTGGCGGTGGCGCTGCTGCTGGCGACCGTGGCGCTCAACCTCGCCTTTGCCTGACGCATGAGCGAAACTACCCCCCTCGACCTGCGACTCCCCGTCGGCGGCCTGCTCTCCGCGCTGGGGCTCCTGTTGGCACTGTACGGCCAGGCGACGCGCGGCAATCGCCTGCTGTACGCACCGTCCGGCGGGAAGAACCTCAACCTCGCCTGGGGACTGGTGATGCTCGCCTGCGGCATCGCCTTCCTGGCCGCTGCCATGTGGAGTCGACGGCGGAGCGCCCATCGCGCCGGCGCGGCCGATCGGCACGAGGCAGCACCGCACCGCAGCACCGATAGCTCTGGCGCGACCGACCCGTAGCGCGTTGTTTCGACCGGTCGAACACGCGGTCCGACCCTTCGCACTCGCGCGCTTCCTCACCCCCCTCCCCCCTCACCCTCCCTTCCGTGACTGGCTCGCTTGCGCTGTTGGACTGGGTCGTCGTGGCCGTCTACTTCCTGCTCACGTTCGGCGTTGCGGTCGCCGCGGGGATCCGGGAGCGAAAGGCTGGCGCGACGTCGACGCAGTACTTCCTGGCCGGCCGCGACTCGGGCTGGTTCATCATCGGCGGCTCGCTCTTCGCGTCGAACATCGGCTCGGAGCACCTGGTGGGGCTGGCGGGGACGGGGGCGGCGAGCGGGTTGGCGGTGGGGCAGTTCGAGATCCTCGCCTCGCTGGTGCTGATGGTACTGGGGTGGGTCTTCGTCCCGTTCTACCTCACCAGCGGCGTCTTCACGATGCCCGAGTTCCTCGAGCGCCGATACTCCACCGGGGCGCGTTGGTACCTCGCGATCATCTCCATCATCGCCTACGTCCTCACCAAGATCTCCGTCACCATTGCGGCTGGCGGCATCGTCTTCGAGGCGCTGATGGGGATCAACTTCTGGACCGGGGCGCTGGTCGTGGTGGTGATCACGGGGATCTACACCATCTTCGGCGGGCTGCGGGCCGTGCTCTACACGGACCTGATGCAGATGTTCGTCCTGATTGGCGGCGCGGTGGCGGTGACGCTGGTGGGGCTGAGCGCGGCGGGTGGGTGGGAGGCGATGGCCGCGCAGGTGCCGCCCGGCTTCCTCTCGCTCTGGCGGCCCAGGAGCGACCCCGACTTCCCGTGGACGGGGATCCTGTTCGGAGCGCCGATCCTGGGCGTCTGGTACTGGTGCACCGACCAGTTCATCGTGCAGCGCGTGCTGGCGGCCAAGAACCAGAGCGAGGCGCGGCGCGGGACGATCTTCGCCGGATTCCTCAAGCTCCTGCCGCTCTTCATCTTCGTCCTCCCCGGCCTGGTGGCCTACACGCTGCTGCAGCAGGGAAAGCTGCAGCTGCCGGCCTCGGACCAGGCGCTCCCGGCGCTGGTGACGGCGCTCCTCCCCGTCGGCCTCAAGGGGCTGGTGGTCGCCGGGTTGCTGGCGGCGCTCATGTCGTCGCTCTCGTCGGTCTTCAACTCCACTTCCACGCTCGTCACCATCGACGTCTACAAGAAGCTCAAGCCCCAGGCGACGGAGAAGCAGCTGGTGTGGGTGGGACAGGTGTCGACGGCGATCCTGGTGGGCTTCGGCCTGCTCTGGATCCCGATCATGAAGCTGGTGTCGGCGCAGCTGTACCAGTACCTGCAGAGTGTGCAGGCCTACATCTCGCCGCCCATCGCCGCCGTCTTCCTGCTGGGGATCATGTGGAAGCGCGTCAACGCGCAGGGGGCCATGGCCTCGCTCCTCACCGGCTTCGTGCTGGGGGTGGTGCGCCTGGTCCTCGAGCTCAACAAGGGATCGCTGGACGGCGTGCTGCTGCAGTATGCGTCGATCAACTTCCTGCACTTCGCCATCGTCCTCTTCGTCATCTGCTCGTTGGTCCTGGTGGGCGTCTCGCTCATGACGCCGCCCCCTGCGGCGTCGCAGGTGGAGGGGATCACCTTCCAGACCGCGACGCCGGCCGCGGAGGATGCGGTGGCGGCGAGCAAGCGTGGTTCGGACCGGATGCTCACCATCCTGCTGGTCGCCGCCGTTGCGGCCCTGTGGTGGTTCTTCAGCTAGGGACGCACGCGGATCGCGCGCACGCCGTCCCCGTGGCTCGCACGCACCGGGTCGGCGCGCGCACACGCCGGCTGGCGCTACCCGCTCGTCCCGCGGCGGTGCAGCTGCAAACCGGCGTCGATCACGAGGTCGGCGGTGGCGCCGGTGGGGGCGATGAGTGCGTGCTCCAGCGCCAGGATGCGCTCGATCACCGGGTCGTCGACGTCGCGCGCCCGCGCCTGGCGCCGGTCGCGCGTCTCCTCGTGCGTGGCCGAGCAGAAGATCCGGACGTCCAGGTCGGCCAGCGCCAGCACGTACGTCCCCTCGACCACCAGGACGTTGGCGTCGGCGAAGGCCAGCGGCTGCGTCACGAAGCGGTTGCCCGGATAGTCGACGAGCGGGGCGACTACGTCGTCCCCGCGGCGAAAGGCGGCGATGTGCTCGGCGATGAGGTCGAGGCGGACCTCCTGCGGTCCGACGTTGGCCGCGATGTCGAGCAGGCGGAAGTCGTGGTTGGTGCGCGGCGGCCGCACGAAGTAGTCGTCCTGGTAGATGACCTGCGGGCGGTAACCGGCAGCCGCCAGCTCATGCGCGAGCGAGCTGGCCGCCACCGACTTGCCGCTCCCCGACTCACCGGCAATGGCGATGACGACGCGATGCGCCCCCGTCCTGGACAGCGCAAAGTCCGACTCCAGGATGGCGATGATGCGGCGGGCGCGCTCGAGCGAATCGGGGGAGAGGTTGTAGCGATCGCGATTCATGCGCGGGCATCCGGGTGGTCGGGGGCGAGCAGGCGCCGAGCGGCAGGCGCATCCGCCAGCCGCAGGAAGGTGAGACCCGTGGCGGTGTATGCCATGTGCGGCGTTCCGCCAGCTGCACCGGAACGGCCATGCAGGAACTCCTCGAAGGCAAAGCCGGGAATGGCCTGGAGTGCGCGCGCGGTGGCGTCGCGCAGCCGCGCCAGGGCATCGTGCCGGTGGTCCAGCGCGAGCGCGAGCGAGAGCCACCCCAGCCAGATGGGCCATATGCCGCCGTTGTGGTACTCGTGCGGCGCGTTGCGGAAGGCGTGCAGGTGATAGCGGCGCAACGCGGGCCAGTCGGCGTCGCCCTCGTCGATGACGGGGGAGAAGGCCGGCGGGAGCTTGCCGTGCTGCAGGTAGTGCGCGTCGATCCACGCCAGCGCCTGTCGCGCACGCGCGGGCGCCACGCCCGACACGCCCAGCAGGGCACAGGCGGCCAGGTCGAACATCTCGAAGCGGCGCACGGGGGTGTACGCGGCAATGGGATGCTGCGCTTCGGGTGCCTGCACCGTGAAGTATCGGTCGCCGATCGCGTCGCCGATGTGGCGCGCCTTCTCCGCCCACTCGGCGCGGCCGAGCCGGGTGTCCAGCAGGCGCAACGCCCAGGCGCGCAGCACCTGGTCGTACAGGATGTACCCCTCGAAGATGTACTCGTCGGCCCAGTTGCCGCCGGTGGGGACGTACACCAGGTGACGCCCGTTGTACTCGATGGCTCCCAGGCAGTGCAGCGCCCGCCCCACCGACTCGGCGTACTGCCCGCCGTCGATGGCGCCGGCGCGGTCGGCCAGCGCGATGCCGACGAGGTACCAGGTGGCGGCGTCCAGGCGCGGGGCGATGGTGCCGAAGGAGACGTGCACCGAGCCGTCGGAGCGCACCTCGTAGTTGGAGGCCACCTGCCCCTCGGGGCCTTGCAGCTCGCGAAGCCGCTCCAGCGTGCGCACCAGGCCGGCGATGACCTCCTCGTCGCCCAGCAGGAGCCCGGCGATCCCCGCCATCACGGCATCGCGCGCAAAGACGGCGCGGTAGTTGGCGGTGGTGGCGCGCGAGGCGTGGATGCCATGCGCGCCGGCCAGCTCGCGCAGCAGCGCGCGCGACGGGTCGCCAAGGGTGTGCAGCAGGAGAGGGAGTGTCGGCACGTCCGGAATCAAACCCGATTCGAGGGAGGATAGCCAGTTGGCGGCAGCGACAGGGGGCGCCGGTGCCACGGGCGGGGGGCGGACGGTTGCACGTCCGCACCTCGGCTTCTGGCAGATCGTGAACATGAACTTCGGCTTCTTCGGCATCCAGTACAGCTTCGGGCTGCAGCAAAGCAACATGAGCCCGATCTACAAGTACCTGGGGGCCGACGAGGCGTCGCTCCCCCTCCTCTGGCTGGCGGGGCCCATGACCGGGCTCATCGTGCAGCCGATCGTGGGGGCCATGAGCGACCGCACGCTCTCCCCGCGCGGACGCCGCACCCCGTACTTCCTCATCGGGGCCGTGCTGTGCTCACTGGCGCTCCTGGCCATGCCGTTCAGCCGCACGCTGTGGATGGCGGCCGGGCTGCTCTGGATCCTGGATGCGGCCAACAACATCACGATGGAGCCGTATCGGGCCTTCGTCAGCGACCGGCTCGATGCCTCGCAGCACTCACTGGGCTTCCTGACGCAGAGCGCCTTCACCGGACTGGGGCAGACGCTGAGCTACCTCACCCCATCGCTCCTGGTGCTCGGCCTGGGGATGAGCCGCGACGCGGTGAACGATCGCGGCATCCCGCACATCACGATGATCGCCTTCATCATCGGGGCGGTCTTTTCCATCGGGTCGATCCTGATCACGGTGAAGTCGACCCCCGAACTCCCGCTCTCCCCCGAGGAGCGCGCCCGCATCGAGGCGCTCCCGCGCGGCTTCGGCGCCGCGCTCGCCGAGGTGGCGGAGGCGTTCCGCGAGATGCCGACCACGATGAAGCAGCTGGCGGTGATGAAGCTCTTCCAGTGGTACGCGATGTTCTGCTACTGGCAGTACATCGTGCTGTCGCTCTCGGTCACGCTGTTCGGGTCGTCGGACGCCAGCACGCCGGGCTTTCGCGAGGCGGGACTCATCAATGGGCAGATCGGCGGCTTCTACAACTTCGTGGCCTTCGTGGCCGCCTTTGCCATGGTCCCGTTCACTCGGCGCTTCGGGCCCAAGGTGATGCATGCCTTCTGCCTCACGATGGCCGGGATCGCGATGATCTCCATCCCGCTCATCCAGGATCGCATGCTGCTCTTCATCCCCATGCTGGGGGTGGGACTGGCCTGGGCGAGCATCATGGGGAACCCGTACGTGATGCTGGCGGGGAGCATCCCGCAGGAGCGCGTTGGGGTCTACATGGGGATCTTCAACATGTTCATCGTGATCCCGATGATGATCCAGATCTTCACCCTGCCGCTGTACTACGACGCGCTGCTGGGCGGAAACCCCGAGAACGTGATCCGCCTGGCGGGGGCGCTGCTGCTCTGCGCCGCCGTGGCGGTGCTCTTCGTGAAGCTGTCGCCCGCGGGCGAGCATCACGCGGCGGGGTAGCGGAAGCGGGGGCGGCCTACGGCGTGATGCGCGCCGTCCCCGAGAGCGTCCCGCGAACCGGCGGCATCCCCTCCACCTGCACGAGCACCGTCGGGGCGCCGTCGGTGGCGCCGGGGTCGGCCGCGTCGACGATGAGCGTGAAGGCGCGGTCGCCATCCAGGTCGCCAGCGCCGCGCAGGCGCGCCCGGCCGGTCACGCTGGCCCAGCGCCCGGTCACCTGGAGCGTCCCGAGCGAGAGCGAGGCCAGCGACGCGCCTGCGCCCGTCAGCTGCACCGAGCCGGTGGCAGCCATGGCGCCGCGGGCGTGGGCCAGCGACACGGTGAGCGTCCGTACGGAATCGCCCGTGCCGATCCTTCCACGAGCGGTGAGCGTCCGCGCCGCGATGAACCGCTGCACGCGGCTCGGCTCGTGCGGTGTGCGGCGCAGCGCCCTCCCGCCGCGCTCGCCCGTCACCACACCGTCCTTGAGCGCCACGACGCCGTTCACCACCACGACGCGGATTCCCTCCGAGAGCGCGTCCGGCTTTTCGTATGTGGCGTGGTCGATCACGGTGGCCGAGTCGAAGACGGCGAGGTCGGCGGCCATCCCGGGGGCGATGAGGCCGCGATCGGCGAGCCCCATAAGCGCGGCGGGGAGCCCACTCATCTTGCGCACCGCGTTCTCCCACGTGAGCGCCCGGGTCTCGCGCACGTAGTGCCCCAGGATGCGCGGGAAGGTCCCGAAGCCGCGCGGATGGGCGCGCGTCTCCTTCCACGCGCCGCAGTCGCAGGCAACCGCAATGTCCGGATGCTGGAGGAAACGCACCAGGTCCTCTTCCGCGCCGAACGTGGCGATCATCGAGGGGAACTCCGTCTCGAGGACCGAGACGACCGCCTCGCCCGGTGTGGCGAGCCCGCGTTCCTTCATGATGTCGGAGATGCGTCGCCCGGTCTGGTTGAGGACGATTCCCTCGGGGCCCGCGAAGCGGGCCGCGATCGCCTCGTTGGACTCGGCGATGATGCGCGCACGCAGGGCGGGGTCCTTGAACCGCTCGCGCATCTTCGGGATACCGCCATCCTGTGCCCAGCCGGGAATGATCAACGCGGCCAGCGCCGTCTGCCCGGCAAGGTATGGGTAGATGTCGGCGGCCACCGCATGACCGGCACGCGTGGCGCTGTCCATCATCGCCACCACGGTGGGGGCCGAGCCGCGCTCGCGTCCCTGCGCCTTCATGTGCGTGAAGACCGGGAGGAGACCAGTGGCGTTGCCGATCGCCATCGTCTCCTCCATCCCCTTGCGCGAGCTGAAGCCGGATTCCGGCGTCAGGCGGTCGTGGTTGGGGAAGAAGGTGCGCCAGCGGCGCGCGGGCTCGAGGATGCGGATGACTTCCTCGGTGGTGGCGAAGTACGCGGGCTTGTAGTCGAGCCCCGCCGAGACGCCGTACGCCCCCCTTTCCAGGTTGGCGGTGACGATGGCGCTGGCCCTGGCGACCTCCTCGGGCGTCGGGCGTCGGTCCGACGGCCCCATCACGCTGCTCCAGGCGGTGTTGAAGCCGGTACTCGCTGCCACGTTCACCGCCAGCCCCGCCTGCTGCAACGCGTCGAGCTGCGCGCCGATGTCGGTGGGGCCGGCGCCGTCGGCGTTGAGCAACTCGGTGGTCACCCCCTGCGTGAGCATGTTCTCCGCCGTGGGGAGGATGCCGGGGTTGGCGTGCGAGTGGATGTTGATGAAGCCCGGTGCCACGACGAGTCCTCGCACGTCGATCTCGGTGCGGGCGCGGACGCCGGTGAGGTTGCCGACACGGGCGATGTGTCCACGGGTGATGGCCACGTCGGCGCGGCGGCGCGGGGCGCCGGTGCCGTCCATCACGATGCCGCCGCGCAGGATGAGGTCGTAGGCTGGTGCCGGCGGCTGCTGCTGTGCTCCGCTGCTTGCTGGGGTGACGAGAGTAACGATGGTCGCGAGCGCGGAGAGTGCTGCGTGCTTCAAGTGCACGTGCATCGCGGCGACTAGCATGACCAGGAGTGGTGGAGGGTGGGAAGTATTGCAGATCTGGCGGCGCTAGAACGCCAGTACGAGTGCCAGCTGGTCCATGCGATCGGCCGATGCATACGCCCCGGACAGCCAGCCCCGCGTGTATTGCAGCCGTGGTGCGCGAACGCTTCTCCCGAGACCGAGCGAGGCGCCGATGCGGGCGATTCCCTTGAGCGCGCGATCGTGTTCGAGGTGATCGGAGACGCCAATCTTGCGCTGGATACCGACGGGAACAGCCAGGCCGCCACCCGCGACCAGCTTGAGCGGGACACCCCGGGATGGCGTGTAGACCCCGCTTACATCAAGCGACCAGACGCGCAGCGGAAAGTATGCGTCGGAGTAGCAGGTTCCAGCGCTCGTCGGATGGCAGATGGAAACATCGTCACCCGTTCCGAAACTCTCGGCCCACGCCAGTACCGTACGACCGGCGAACCACTCTGTCCACTCGCGCTCTACGCCCAACGAGATGCCGTACGAGCCCGGCCCCGACTGATACGGGTGGTTGGAATGGAGCACTCCCAATTCGGCGGCCAACAGCCACCGGGTGGCGTGCAACGGACGCTGCGCGTGCGCTTGCGCCGACAGTGCCAACCATCCGACGGCCAAGGCGAGACCGTTTCCACGCAGACGTCGCGCCAGGCGGTGCGGCACCGCGCTACCCCTCGTCCCGCTCGAATGCGGCATCGAAGCGCACGCTGCTGGGCGCAAAGTCCACCGCCTTCACGCGCGCGCACGCCTCGCGTGCGCCGAACTCGCGGTCCATGCCGATGTCCTCCCACTCCACCGACAACGGACCGCCGTACCCCACGCGGTTGAGCGCGCGGATGATCCCCTCGAAGTCCACGCGGCCGCGACCGATCGATCGGAAGTCCCAGTTCCGGTCGCGGTGCCCAAACTCGAGATGGCCGCCGAAGACCCCGCTTCGCGTGGGGCGGTCGCTCCACCAGACATCCTTCATGTGGGCGTGGTAGATGCGGCCGCCGAACGTCTCGATGAAGGCCAGGTAGTCGACCCCCTGGTAGGCGAAGTGCGAGGCGTCGAAGTTGAAGCCGAACGCCTTTCGCCCGCCCACGGCCGCCACGGCGCGCTCCGCCGAGGAGATGTCGAAGGCGATCTCCGTCGGGTGCACCTCGAGGGCGAATCGCACGCCCACCTCATCGAAGGTGTCGAGGATGGGGTTCCACCGGTCGGCAAAGTCGCGAAAGCCGGCGTCGATCGCCGCGGGCGGGACGGGGGGGAAGGAGTACAGGAGCGGCCAGATGCTCGAGCCGGTGAAGCCTGGCACCACGGAGACCCCGAGGACCGCCGCGGCCCTCGCCGTCAGCTGCATCTCCTCGGCGGCGCGGCGCTGCACCCCGCCGGGCTTGCCGTCGCCCCACACGCGTGGGGGGACGATCGCCCGGTGCCGCTCGTCGATGCGGTCGCACACCGCCTGCCCCACCAGGTGATTGCTGATGGCGTAGACGGAGAGGCCGTGCTGGGCCAGGAGGTCACGCTGCCGCTGGCAGTAGCCGTCGTCGCTCACGGCGCGCTCCACGTCGAAGTGGTCGCCCCAGCAGGCGAGTTCGAGCCCGTCGTAGCCCCAGGCGTGCGCCTTGGCGGCGAGGGTGGCGAGGGGGAGGTCGGCCCACTGGCCGGTGAAGAGGGTGACGGGGCGCATGGGTCGGGAGACGGGAGACGGGAGACGGGAGACGGGAAGGGGGCGAGGGCGGGGCCGCGACCGGCGCGTTAGGCGGGCGGGGTGTACGTCGCGTCCACCCAGTGGCCGCCGCTTCCTGCTTCGCCGCCGCTCCGCAGGGCGGTCTCGATGAAGTGCACGCCAATCGCGCCGTCCTGGACGGTGGGGAAGTCCAGGTCGGCGGGGTCGGGGGGCTCGCCGGCCACGCGGGCGGCGATGGTGCGGAGGGCATTGCCGTAGACGTTGGCAAAGGCCTCGAAGAACGCCTCGGGGTGCCCGCTGGGGATGCGCGTGGCGCGCTGGGCCGCGGGGGCGAGGTAGCTGTTGCCGCGCTTGAGCACCTGCAACGGGCCGTCGGCGTGGCGCACGACCAGGTGGTTGGGCTCTTCCTGCGTCCACTCCAACGACGCCGAGCTGCCGTAGACGCGCAGGTTGATGCGGTTCTCCTCGCCGGACGCCACCTGGGAGCAATGCAGGATGCCGCGCATGCCCCCCTCGTAGCGCAGGAGGAGGTTGGCGTCATCGTCCACGCGACGTCCCGGCACCACGGTTCCCACGTCGGCCAGCAGGCGCGTGATGCGCTGCCCCGTGACGTAGCGCGCCAGCTGCTCCGCGTGCGAGCCGATGTCGCCCAGGGCGCCGGCACCCGCGCGCGCGGGGTCGGTGCGCCAGTCGGCCTGCTTCTGCCCGCTCTCCTCCGGCAGTGCGCCCAACCCCCCCGGCGGGGACTCCTCCGCCGCGTTGCGGCGGGGGCCTGACGCCCCGGGCGCGACC
>CAZVDJ010000086.1:6858-10810 GCA_964626245.1 uncultured Gemmatimonadaceae bacterium | reverse complement strand
GCCGTCCTGGTGCTGGGTGACCACCAGCGGCGTGCGGCGGCTGCGGAGCAGACTGGCCACGTCGGCCAGCGGGTGAGGATGGTGGAGGTGTATCAGATCGGCCCGGCGCCGCGCGGCGGTCAGGTATCCCGGCGCGATCTCCTCCGAGCCCAGCGCCCCGAAGGAAAACACCCGGGTGATGGTCGAGCGCTGCCGCCCGCCTACCCGGCCGCCGACCCGACTCTCCACCGCCACCACCGACACCACGCGTGGCAGCGCGCCCAACGGCCCTGCACGCCCCGTCCGCGCGCGCGTGCGCCGGCAGGGCGCCGACGGTCGACGCGCCCTCCTCGCGGCCGCTGCCAACGGCACCATTCGCATCGACGGCCTGCTCGACGAGCCGGTCTGGCAGGCAGCCGAACCGGCGTCCGACTTCGTCCAGAGCGAACCGCTCACCGGAGAGCCAGCGACCGAACAAACCGAGGTGCGCGTCGCCTTCGACGACGAGAACATCTACATCGCCGCCCGGATGCACGACGCCAACGCGCGCGCACTCGTGGTGAACGACATCCGCAAGGACTTCCGCGAGGACGACCAGGACGACTTCGAGGTCCTGCTCGACACCTTCGGCGACCGGCGCAACGCCTACGTCTTCAGCACCAACGTCGAGGGGGCGCGCCACGACCGCCAGGTCGCGCTCGAGGGTCGCGAGATCAACCAGAGCTGGGACGCCGTCTGGGAGGTGCGCACGAAGCGCCATGCCGACGGCTGGACGGCGGAGCTGCGCATTCCATTCCGAGCCCTCCGCTTCGACAAGGCAGGCGGAGCCGCCTGGGGGATCAACTTCTCGCGCCGCATCCGCCGCAAGAACGAGATCGACTTCTGGTCGCCCGTCCCGCGCGCCTTCAACCTGAATCGCGTCTCGCTGGCCGGCACCCTCGATGGCCTCCAAACGGGAAGTGCTGGACGCGACCTGCGCATCAAGCCCTACGTCGCCGGCAGCACGGTGCGCGACCTGGGGACCACCGCCCTCCCGTCCCCGACCTTCCACCGCGCCTCCGACGTCGGCGTCGACCTCAAGGCAGCCCTCACCCCGGGGCTCACCCTCGACGTCACCCTCAACCCGGACTTCGGCCAGGCCGAGGCGGACGAGCAACAGGTCAACCTCACGCAGTTCTCGCAGTTCTTTCCCGAGAAGCGCGACTTCTTCCTCGAGAACTCGGGCGTCTTCTACGTGGGCGACGCCGCCCGCAACAACCGCGTCAACCCCACGCCCACGCCCGACGAGGACAACCTCCTCTTCTTCTCGCGACGCATCGGCCTCAGCGCGTCGGGCCGCCAGATCCCCATCGACGGCGGGGTGCGCCTCACCGGAAAGCTCACCGAGTCCTCGCGCCTGGGCTTCCTCTCCATCCAGGAACGCGGCGACGGCACCACGCCGCGCGCCAACTCCACCGTCCTCCGCTTCCGCCAGAACTTCGGGCGCGTCGGCAACGACGTCGGCATCTTCGCGATGCAGCGCGCCAACCTCAGCGGACCGGATTCCGGCAGCCGCAACCTGCGCGACGGCTACGTCAATCGCGTGGTGGGCATCGATGGCAACGTGCGGCTCTTCGGGAACCTGGACTGGAACTCGTACGCCGTGCGCTCGTCCACCCCGGGCATCACGACCGGCGACTACGCGTGGCGCTCCACGCTCAACTGGGAAGGCAACTTCTTCCACGGCAAGGGCGGCGTCATGCAGCTGGGGCCGGGCTTCAACAACGACCTCGGCTTCTACCGCCGGCTCGACATGCGGAAGTACCTGCTCGACACGGGCATCCGCCCCCGGTCGCCATGGCTCCGGGCGCACGGCATCCGCGAGTTCCACCCGCACGTCACCTGGGATTACCAGCACGACCTCAGCGGCGACCTGCTCTACAAGCGCATGCACACGGCCTGGTCGACCTTCTTCAACAACGGCACGGTCTTCGAGTTCTCCGTCAACCCGTCCGCCAACCGCCTCGACCGCCCGTTTCGCCCAAACCGCAAGATGACGGACGCCATCCCGGCCGGGCTCTACACGTGGAATGAGTCGATGCTCTACCTGGTCTCCGACCAGTCGCGCGCCCTGTCGGCCAACGTGCGCTACGCGTGGGGCGGGCTCTATTCCGGCACCCAGCAGACGATCAACGGGAGCGTCACGGTGCGGCCCAACTACCGCTTCCGGGCCTCCGTCGGCGTGCAGCGCACCGCCGCGCGACTCGACCTGCCGCGCGAGAACTTCGTGAACAACCTGATCACCGCCAAGGCGAGCTACTCGTTCACGACCAACATGTTCATCGACGCGCTCTCGCAGTACGACGAGGTCACACGCCAGTTCAACGCCAATGTGCGCTTCAACATCATCCACCACCCGCTGTCCGACCTCTTCATCGTCTACAACGACCAGCGCATCCTCACCCCCGACAGCCCGGTGCCGGGCCGGGCGCTGATGGTCAAGTTCACGCAGATGTTCGCCTTCTGATCGATACCGGCCACGACGGTCCGTCCGGGCCCGCCGCAGGATGCACGACGCCCCGCCTCCTCACGGACGGCGGGGCGTCGTGCGTTGCGCCTGCCGGAGCGTCATGCGCGCCTACTTCCCCAGCTCCTCGAATCGCTGGTTCCCGATGCGGTACTGCCGCCAGTCCTTGTAGTCGAAGTGCCACCACTCCGCCTCGTACACCGTGAATCCCTCGGCCTCCATGGCTGAGCGCAGCAGCTCGCGCAGCGCGCGCTGGCGCGAGGTACCGCCCGGGTAGTCGGGATACGAACGATCCGACATCTCGTCGTACCCGCCCGTCATGACCACCGGCTCGCCGGTGCGCAGGTCATACATCGTGAGATCCACGGCACACCCGCGGTTGTGCCGCGAGCCCCGGCTGGGATCGGCCACGAAGGTGTGCTTGTCCACCGGCGTGCCGTCCCAGAACATCTTGGTCACGTACCAGGGGCGGTAGCCATCGTGGATCAGGAGTCCGTAGCCGGACGCCCGCAGGCGCCGATGCGCCCGCACCAGGGCGTCGGCAGCCGGCCGTTGGAGGAATGCCCGCGCCTGCGTGTAGACCGGGACGCTGAGGAAGTTGCGGTCCGTCGCGTACCGCACGTCCAGCCGGATCGTCGAGTCGAGCGTCACCAGCTCCGCCAGGTCGCTCGCGCGGAACTCCCCCGATTCCACGGGCGGCGTGGCCGCCAGCGCGTCGCGGCGCAGCTGTTCCACCGGCTTCACCGGCGTGATCCGGAAGACGTCGCCGTCCTCACCCACCCAGGTGCGCCGCGCAAAGTTGACACCCGCCGCCACGGCAGCCGTCGCCCGTCCGTCGCCCCCACGCGTGAAGACCACGCGCTCGCCCGAGTACAGTCCGCGGTCCGGAAAGGCGTACGTGTCGCCCTGCACGTGACGCAACGGATAGTCGAAGAACCACTCGATCAGTGCCCGCAGCTCGCCGTCGCGCTCGAAGATGTACAGCACGTTGTGATCCCATCCGTACTCGCCGACCAGCCCGGCCCACTGCGCCGGGAGCTTCGCCGGGAGCTTCGCCGGGAGCGTCGCCGGGAGCGTCGTCGCCGGGGCGCGGCGATCGTACGACGTGCCGTCGACCACGAGCGACGTCCCGCTGCGCCAGACCTTCGTCCCGAAGGACATGCCGTCGTCGGCCATGAGCGTGTCGCCGCGCCACCCTCGGAGCTGCTGCAGATGATCCGCCCCCGCGGCTCGCAGCAGCACCACCGAGTCTCGCGCCACCACCTCCACGCCTCCTCCGGCCGCGCCGTAGGTGCCCGCCAGCTGCCGCGCCACCTCGCGCGGGACGGCGTGCGTCGTGTCGATGGCCGGAAGTGCACGCCCCTCCTTGCGGGCCAGCAGGAGGCGCAACGCCTCGCTGGCGATGCGGTCCGTCAGCGCGTTCATCCCGTCCTTCGAGGCACTCACCGCTACGCCGAGCCTCGCCTC
>CAZVDJ010000086.1:0-6848 GCA_964626245.1 uncultured Gemmatimonadaceae bacterium | reverse complement strand
TCGGGCATCGCCGAGAGCTGCGTGGCAAAGCCATAGATCGCCCCGCCGTGGTTGACCGTGCGCTTGCCCTCCAGCTCGCCCACGATGAACCCGATCCCCAGCCCCGTGCGCGCATTGGCCGGTGCGAACTGCGGGCGCCACATCTGCGCGAGTGCCTCCGAGGTGAGCACCGAAGTTCCGTCAGGTGCACGGCCACCCGCGAACAGCACCTGCAGGAAGCGCGCGAGTTCCGGCATCGTGCTGTACATGCTGCCGGCCGGCACCATCCCCAGCTCGAAGGTTGGGGCGTCGAAGGTCCGATGGTGCAGCGTCCACATCTGCCCGCCGGCCAGTCGCTCCACCAGCGCCGGTTCCGGCGTGAAGGCGCTCTGCCGCAGCCCCATGGGCTGCAGCACGGCGCGCCGCAGGTAGGTGGCGAATGGCTCACCCGAGCGCTGCTCCAGCAGCCACCCCACCACCGCAATGGCCGCGTTGGAGTACTTCCCCTTGCTCCCCGGCGGGTGCACGAGCGTCGTCGCGTTGAGTGATGCCACGGTCGCGGCCAGCGTCGTCCCCGAGTCGTCGAAGTAGTGCCCCGCTGGTGGTTCACGCACCAATCCCGCGTGGTGCGACATGAGCTGGCGCAACGTGATGGGCATTCCGAACGGGTTGTTCGGCGTGAAGCCAGGGAGGTATTGCGTCACCGGCGTGTCCAGCGCCACCTCGCCTCGCTCCACCAGCTGCATTACGCCAATGTCGGTAAACAGCTTGGAAACCGAGCCCACGCGGTAGACGGTGTTCGCATCCGCAGGTCGGCTGTTCGCCGCACGCTCAATGCCGAAGCCGGCGGCCCACACCGTGGAGTCGCCATCCACCAGCGCGATCGACAGCGCGGGAATCGCCTTGTCACGCATCTCGCGTTCGATGAACGCCGAGAGCGCCGACGACACCGCCTCGTAGCCCGCGCTGGGTCCGATCGTCTCACGCTGCGCGGCATCGTTCCCGCTGTCGGCGCGTCGCTCGCCGCTGCCACACGCGGCACTCCAGGCCAGCGCAACTCCAAGGAGCAGCAACCGCCTGCATTGCCCCGTCTGTCTCTGCCGTTGATGGATAGCCGTCATCCTCATGCTCCGGGTCGAAAACGGATCGTGCCCGGTCGGCGCGCGTGGCCGGCCGGGCACGAGGGGCGCGATTGGATCGCGCACCGGTTCGGCTACCGTCAGGTGCCGATGTTCGGGTTGTTCAGCCGCTCCACGTCAGGCAGCGGCAGGCACTTGTTGGCTCCATACGTGCCACCGCCGTTCGGAAATACCGCACCGATCGGTGGCGAGAGGGGGACGTTGAAGCGGATCGTGTCGTACAGGCGGTGTCCCTCCACAAACAGTTCGCGGCGGCGCTCCTCGCGCACCTGCGCCTGGATCACCGTCTCAACCGTGCTCGCGAAGGTGGGGAGCGAATGCCGACTCCGAAGGGCATTGATGATCCCGACGGCCGTCTGTCCCCCCGCGACTTCAGCCTGGATGAGCCGGGCCTCTCGCCACGTCGCCATCGGAATGGGGTCGGTCAGGGCGCGGTACTTCTGCTGCACCCACAACCGCACCGTTGGAAGCGAGCCACCACGCCCGGCATCCACCACGTCGACGCGCGGATCGCGCACCCCGTTGATCGTGAGGTTGCGGTACGTCGAGTCGACCGTGATCACGCCGCTCGTGTTGTTGAACCGGAACAGGCGGTTCTCCGCACGAGTGGCCGCGGCCGTGGTGCGCGCGTTGAACACGAAGTTGTCCGGCACGCGCGCGGCGTCCGCGGCGGCCTCGGTGCGCTTTCCCTGATTGATGCGCGCGCGCGCGCGCCCGACCAGGGCCATGTTGAGGATGTCGGCCGGCGTCCCCGGCGTGTCGATCGCCCGGGTGAATCGCTGCTCGGCCAGCGCGAAGACCTGTGCCGGCGTGAGTTCCGGCCCCAGGTCGACAGCCGCTGAGCAGAACATCTCCCCCAGCATGATGTGCGCGTAGCCCGAGTACGCCGAGGCACGGGCGATCAATCCCGCCCGGCCGGGGACGTCGGCATCGGACCAGCCGTCGAGCAGGCGCACCGCCTGGTCGGCCTGGAATCGCGCCGTCGAGATTGGTGCATACACGCCGAAGCTGTTGCACCCGCTCGTGGCGTACAGCGTGCTCGCCGGGATGCTGGTGCGCCGGTCGATGTCCCAGGTGGCCGCATTGGCTTGCGAGTCGGAGAACTCGTCGGCCTGCGTACCGCCAGTCAGGATGAAGTTGCCCAGTGAGCACTCGACGTCGGCCACGGCGCCGGCCACGAGCACCGGCGCGTTGGACGGGACGAGGAGCGTTGATTCGAGGATGCGGCTCGGCGCGTCGGCTTCGAGCAGCGTGCTGCATGCGGTGAGGACCCCGCTCCCGAGCGACGCGGCCAGTGCCGCGACCCCGAGACGGGCGATCCGCCGCGCGCCGGAATGAGCGCGATGATTCGTCATGCGTTCTCTCCTAACGAGTCCGTGGCGGACGTCAGTAATTGAGGTTGACCGAGAGCAGCAGCTGCGCCAGGGGCGGCACCTGCGCCTGCTCGAGGCGAACGAACTGCTGCAGGGTGAAGAAGTTCTCCGGATCGGTGCCGCCGTACGGCGTCCACAGCGCCAGGTTGCGCCCCGACACCGTGATGGAACCGCCCCGCGCACGCGCCATGTTGGCCCAGCGCGGCGACAGCTGGTACGCCGCCGAAACCTCGCGCAGCCGCGCGAACTTCGCCTGCTGGTACGTCCATTCGCGCAGCGCGCCCGACGACGATTGCACCTGCGCCACGAAGACCGGGTCGTACTTCTCGGGCTCGAGGTTCGCCATGCACTGCGCGAAGACCTGGCAGCGTGCACGGTCGTTGTTGTTGAGCACGCGGTGACCGCCCTTGAAGTCCACCAGGCCGTAGATGCGCAGCGAGCGGAACAGCGTCACCGTCGTATTGAACGATCCCTCCAGGCTCGGGTCGGTGCGCCCGACGTAGACGCGCGGCGCGACCGGCTGCAGCGAGGCGTTGAGGCACGGCGTCGTGCCGCCATTGCCATCATCGCACATCATGTTGATTGCGCGACGCGTGGTGGCGTCGTAGACCGCGCTCCGCACCTTGAAGTCGTACCACGCGGCCACCGGCTTGCCGACGGTGTGGCGGTTGCCGCCGATCTGGATGAACGGCAGGTTGCCGATATCGGTGACCTTGTTGTCGTTCTTCGAGATGTTGAAGCCGAAATCCAGGTTGAAGCGCTCGCGCTGGATCGCGTTCCAACGCGTGCTGAGTTCGATGCCGGAGCTCCGGATCCCGCCGATGTTGATGAAGCGCTGGCCCGAGAAACCCGACGACGGCGCCACGTCCTGCGAGAGGATCCCATCCTCCGTGTCGCGCCGGTAGAACGTCAGCTCGGCCGTGACCCGCTCGCTGGCGAACGCACCATCGAAGCCGAACTCGATCTCGCGGCCGCGCTCGGGCTTCAGGTTCGGATTGCCGAGGGCCTGTGGGGTCACCGCCGAGGTCCCGTCGCCACCGGTTGTGGCGGCGTAGGTGCGCAACGCCGAGTTCACGGCCGGCTGCTGGCCAGTCTCACCGTAGGCTGCACGCAGCTTCAGCTGGTTCACCCAACCCAGCTTGAACCACGGCTCTTCGTTGATCACCCATGTACCCGCAATCTTGGGATACGTGGTCCACGAGAAGTCCTCGCCGAACGCGCTGTTGTTGTCCACGCGGAGCGCGGCGGTGAGGTAGATGCGGTCGTTCAGGTTGACCTGTTCCTGACCGTAGAAGCCAAGCGTCGAGTTCTCGAAGTAGTCCTCGCCGCCGAACGTCACCGCCGCGGCATCCACGAGCGTCAGGCCACCAGCCGGGAATCCCTCGCCTCGCGCGGCAATGGCATAGGTGCCGCGCTTGAAGTACTGCGCCCCGAACGACGAGGATGACTGCAGGCCGAACACCGTCGTCTTGAGCGTGGCTGCGTAGTCCACCGATGTCACGCCCAGTTCGCGCCGCCGCGAGAGCTTGGTGCCGTTCTGGTCGACTGGGTTGCCGAAGAACTGCCGGAAGAACGGCCCCATGCGCTGCGTCTGGTTGACGTTGTCCTCGCCGGTGAGGTCGTTGCCAACAACCAGCCGCTGGGTCAACCAGGTCCCGACGCGGTGGTTCATCTGGATGGTGCCGGTGGTGCGCTTCACGTCCTGGTACTGCTTGAAGGCGCCCCAGAACGCTTCGGGCGGAGCCGAGAAGTAGCCGCGCCGCAGCTTCTCGGCGTCCGTCACCGGTGCCTGCCCGAAGTACATCGAGAACCAGGCACCGCCGCCAGCTTCCTGCGGCACGCGGATGCGCTGCTGCGTGGTGTTGAAGGTCGCCTGGATGTCGAGCGCGCTGTACGGCGAAATCGAGACGTTGCCGGCGCCGTTCCAGCGCCAGAGGCCGTTGGTGGGCTCGATCCCCTTGTCGTTGTCGTAGCCGCCGGAGATGTTGTACCTGACGGCGTCATTGCCGCCGTTCAGCGCAAGGTTGTAGCCCTGCGTGAGGCCGGTCGAGAACAGGTCCATCCCCGCCTCGCGGTTGATCGCCACGGGATTCCAGTCCTTGATGGAACCGTCGGCCATTCGGCGGAACGTCCGCCCGATGCGCGCCTCGGCGTCCTGGAACCACGCGGAGCCCACGCGCGACGTCACGTTGAAGACCGGGCGACCGGCCTTGCCGCGCTTGGTCACGATCTGGATCACCCCGTTGTTGGCTTCGGTGCCATACAGCGTCGCCGCCGCCGGCCCCTTGATCACCTCGATACTCTCGATGTTCTCGGGATCGATGTCGTTGAGGCGCGAGATGATGCCGGAGCTGAAGAACTGCGACTGCGGCCCCGACGACACATCGTTGGCGATGCGGATACCGTCGACGTAGATGAGCGGCTGGTCGTTGAGCGAGAGCGAGGCCGCACCTCGGATACGGATGCGGGGCCCCGACCCGATCGCGCCAGAACCGCCGGTCATCACCACCCCGGGTGCCCGGCCGTTGATGAGTGAGGAAACATCCTGCGATGGGGCGACGCTCTGGACGGTGGCCACGTCGACCGTCGTGACCACGTTGCCGATCGCGCGGCGCTCGACCGGCTCTGCGGTTCCGGTGATCACGACCTGGCTGAGCGACGCGGCCTGCTCGCTCAGCGCGATCCGAATGTCGGTTCGGCCCACCCGGACGGACTCGGTGTGGGGACGATAGCCGATCCGGCGCACCTGGATCGTCACCGTGGCACCGCTGACGTTGGCGATCCGGAACCCCCCGCTGCCATCGGTGAGGGCCCCGAGCGTCGTCCCTTCCACCGTGATCTGTGCGCCGTCCACGCCGCGCAGCGTTCGGGCATCAACGACGGTTCCCGCGATCACGCCGCCGGCCTGCGCCTCGGCGAATCGTGGAGTGACGGCGACGATGGCGACTGCGATTGCCAGGGCCGCCCTCCCGGCCGCGAGGCCGAGGTGCGTTCGCCAGCTCGCGGGTCGCGCTCGACTGGTCCGACAGTCAGGCGTCATGTGGCTCCCTCCGGTTGGTGATGGGTGCGACGACCGCCGACCGTGCCTGGGCTCCGTCGGCGGGCATTCAGCGGGGTACGCGAAAGTGTATACAAATACTGCCCCTCAAACGTTGCGCGGTGCCGCCCGGTCGTCAACGCCAATGTGCGTGAACCGTCCGGCTCTGCCTCCACCTCGTCCCGTGGAGCGACCAGCCGATGGCGTCGGCAGTCGCTACAGAGGGACGCCCGGGCTCCCGGGGCCCCTTGATGCCGGACCGGTCGCGCGCCGGGAAGGTCCCGTCAGCTGCCGCCCAACGGAACCGCCGCCGGCGCAGGTGCCGGAAAGTTTCAGCGGACGCGCCGGCCCCGGGTCAGCCGGCGCCCGGCGCGGCCGCCGCCGACCGGCGCCACCACCAGTAGGCGGGAAGCCCGAGGAAGACCATGCCGAGCCCGACGGCAGACTGCATGGGTTGCTCGATGATCGTGTTGATCACAATCGCCGCCGCCGCCACCACGAAGAGGAGCGGTGTGACCGGGTAGCCGGGGACCCGGAACGGGCGCTCCGCGTTCGGCCGCTTGATGCGCAGCGCGATGACCGCCGCCGCCCCCAGCGCGTAGAAGATCCACCCGACGAAGACCACGTACGTCAGGAGCTGCTCGAACGTCCCGGTCAGGGCCAGGAGAATGGCCCAGAGACAGCTCGTCACGATTGCCAGCGCCGGTGTGCCGTACTTGGGATGCACCTCGGCGAGCCGCGGGAAAAACAGGCCATCCTGCGCCATCGAGAAGTAGACCCGCGGCGCCGTGATCACCGTGGCATGGGCTGCACTGTACATCGAAATGATGATCGCGAGCGCAATCACCCCGCCCGCCGCGGGGCCGAGCACTGCCGCCACCGCCTCGCCCGCCACGCGATCCGATGCCGCCACCTTCGCAGGCCCCAGCGCCGCCAGGTACGCGAAGTTCGCCAACAGGTAGATCACCACCAGTGTCGTCGTCCCGACCGCGATCGCGCGCGGCAGGGCACGTTGCGGGTCAGTCGATTCCCCGGCCGCGAAGGTGACGTACTGCCATCCCTCGTAGGCCCAGAGCACGGCAATGATCGAGAGGCCGACCCCGGCGAGTGTCGGACTCGCGCCCGGCGTCGCGGCCGGCGCCGTGGCAGCTGCGGCGCCCGACGCGCCGCCGTCACCGAGCGCGAAGAGGATCGCGCTCATGACGAGGATGGCCGCCACCTTGATCGCGGTGGCGACGTTCTGCACCGACGCGCTTTCCCGCGTGCGGTCGGAGGGGAAGCAATTCCCTGACGGCGTGCCTTTTGGAGCATGAGCCAGCG
>CAZVDJ010000085.1:6379-11000 GCA_964626245.1 uncultured Gemmatimonadaceae bacterium | reverse complement strand
GACCGCCAGCACGCGCGCGTTGAGCAGCCCCTTGAGCTGCGCGCGCGTGTACTCGGGCTCCAGCCCGGCCACCGGCAGGTCCTTGTTGGTGAGCGACACGTGAACCGCGGTGGCGGCGAGCTTCCCCGCCACGAGCGCCGCGGTGTACGGGGGCGGGAGCACCACCTGCGTATTGCGCTCGGCGGCGCGCGCCGGGTCGTCGGCCCGGATGGCGGGGGCGACGAAGATGAGGCGCGGGTTGCGCAGCGAGTTGGCCTCGTTCAGCACCGTCGTCGACGTGCCGCTCGATGCGCCCAGCACGCCGATGCGTTCCATCGCGGCGTTCTCGGTGGCCTCGAGGTGTGCGAGCAGCGGCGCCGAGGCCGTGCCCGGCCCTTCTCCGGCCACGACGACGATGTTCACCGTCTCGCGCTCAAGCACCGCGAGCGCCGCCGCCACCGTGGTCGCCGTCGCCGGGTTGCCGTTCACCGCGCCGGCGGTCGCCGCGGCAAGCGTTCCCGCTGTCGGCCGCTTGGCGGCATCGGCGGCCGCCACCGCCCCCGCCACCACCATGCGGCTGGAGGCATTGACCGCCGCCGCCAGTTCGCCGGCATTGGCCCCCGAGAACTCCTCCTTCTCGCGCTCGCGCGTGAGCGTGATCGTCGCCGGGCCGTCGGCCGGGTTGGTCACCACGACGACGACGGCGTTGGCCCACGTACCCGGCGAGGTGGCGGTGAGGGTGAAGAGGGTGGGCGGGTTGTTGTTGACCCCGGCGTCGGTCACGTTCCACGCCGCCGCCACCATCCCGGCCCCGCCCACGCGCACGGCAAGGACCGTCGAGGCCCCGCCAGCAAAGAGCTGTTGGAGTGACCGCGTGAGGGTGAGTGCCCCCGCCTGCGCCCCCACGGTGTCGGGCCACCGATCCGCGGCGCCATACGTGTCCAGCGCCTCGGCAAAGCTCCCCAGCACCACGGCGGTGTTCACCGGCCCGCGCTGCGCCGTCCCCACGATCCCCACGTTCCCGGTGGCAATCCCTCCCACGCCGATCAGCCCTTCGGCCCGCACGTCGATGTACGTGCCCGGGAGGATCATCTCGGTGATTGTCTCGCTCATGTCGTCTCCTTGTGGCCAGGCGGTGCAGTTGCAGGTGGCGGGTGCTGGTGCTGGAGGAGGTGCAGGTGCCGGTGCAGGATCAGGTCAGCTTCCGGTGGTGCGGAGCGCTCAGGTCACGGTGGCCAGGCCGCTCACGATCGCCCCGGTCACCCGGTCGACGTGATGCGTCTCCAGTCGCGTGGTGATCGGGATGCGGCGGATCACGCCGCCCGACGATTCGGGCTGGTCGATGAGGTGCTGGAACTCGAAGGCGAAGGTCGCCGACCGCCGGAAGTGCGCGGTGGCGGCCGCGACCACGCCCGTGGGGGCCGGGCGATGCTCCGCCGCCGCCACGGTGCGCACCGACAGGTGCAACAGCAGGCGGATGGTGTCGCGCGCCGCGGGGGCGAGCAGCTGCCGCACCACCGACGCACCCAGCGATACCGCATCGGCGGCGCTGGCGGCACAGGCCTCGGCGCGCACCACCCCGGCAATGCGCTCCACGCGCCGCTCCCACTCGCCCAGGAAGTACTGCGCCTGGACGGTGCCGACGTCGGGGAGTGCGGTGCCGAAGGTGAGCGTCCCGGTCGTCTCGTCGGCATTCACCTCCCCCGCCCCGGGTGCCCCCTGCACCACCAGGAAGGTGGTGGCGCCAAGGCGCACGGTGAGGTCGGCGTTGCCTAACGCCCCTGGCGTCCCGTCCACGCGCACCTGCCCGCCGTGCGGCAGGACCAGGATGCGCCGCGTGACATCGAGGAGCGTGAACGACGGATCGCCGGGGAGGACCGGGTTGGCCAGGTCGATCGAGGCGCTCACCGGCAGCGCGCCGTGCATCACCTCGCCGCGGTCACCCAGCCCCACGCTCCTCCGCTCGGTCGACTCCAGCGACAGCACCACGCAGGGGAGGTCGCCAGCCGCAAAGGGCGCCGATGCGCCGATGCGCGCCGGCGCCACCGCCGGGGTGAGCGGCTGCGCCGCCAGGTACGCGGTCACGGCATCGAGGAAGGCGAGTTCGGCCATGCTCAGCTCCCCCCGAACAGCGACTTGAGCGGCGAGAGGACTTCGCCCAGCCCACCCACCGCGCCCTTGAGCGCGTCGGCCCCTGGCCTGATGGGGGCCACCACGTCTCCTACCTCGGGAAGCCCGCCGACGATCGCCGGGATGTCGAGCGCGTCGAGCCCCAGCTCGGCCAGGTCGTCGAGTAGCCCGTCCAGTCCCGCGCCGAAGTCCGCGGCGGGCGCCGGCGGCTCGGGCGGCTCGGTGTATTCGCGCAGGAGGATCCGGTAGAAGAAGGTGTCCGGTGCGTCGGCCGACTCCTCGAAGGCCAGCGCCTCGATCCACACCTGCTCCAGCTCGCTCTCCTTCGCGATGTCGGCCACGAAGTCCACGGGCTCGCCCGCCAGGTACTTCTCGCGCAGCTCCTTCAGGAACTCGTCGCGCGCGTCGTCGCCGGCGAGCGATCCCTCGATCTCGATCACCAGCGCCCCGCGCCCCAGGTCCTGGTGCAGGTCGCCCGAGAGCCCCGGCACCTCCAGCGTCACCAGGCGCCGCGCCTCGGAGGCGCGGATGCGCGTGATGGCGGGAGGGCTCCAGCTGCCGATCATTGGGCGGATGCGCATGCGGCCTCGGTCATGGCTGGAAGGGGAGCGCGCGCATGGCGGCGTTGTTGCCCAGCGCGCCGCCGTTGAAGAAGCGCCAGAACGAGTCGATGTCGCTCACGTCGGCGAAGTCGGGGAAGGGATCGAGCACCGTCGTCCCGGCCGCGTCGGTGACGTTGGCCATCGCGATCAGGATGATCCCCTTCCCGTCGGTGGGGCTGTCGGGGTCGGGGTCGTCCCCCGCCAGGTTGAGCGGCATGGGGAACTCCGCCATCGCCGAGCCACCAGCCGGGATGTTGGTGAGCACCGCCACCGGCAGCACCTCGCGCCAGTTGGCCCCGTCGGGGCCCGCCGTGGACATCGAGCGCCGCAGCACGCGGAAGAGCCGCACCACGCTGCGCGGCACCGGCTGCTGCGTGCGGTTGGTCACCCGCACGTACACGAAGTTGTTGCCGTCGCGCGCCACGTCGTTCGCGTGCGGATCGGAGAGGTCGAAGAAGGTCGCGGCCAGGTCGCCCGCCGCCACCTGTGCCTGCCGCACGACGATGTCGGGACTGCGCCCGCCCCACGCCACGGCGCCCCCCTGCCCGAGGTCATCGACCCCGTCGCGGATGCGGATGGTGTCGCGGTCCACCGCCGTCACGTGCAACGCGGCGCGCCGCTCACCGGTCACGAAGGCCACCGCCCCGCCGGCCGGCACCGCCAGCACGGGGTCCTGTCCCCCGGTCACGATCGCCAGGAAGACGAGGTTGGTCGTGATCGAGAGCGGCGGGATCACGCGGAACGACACCACCACCGGCTCGCCCGGGGGAATCTCGCCCACGGTGATCATGTCCGCCTTCTGCCACGGCGAGCCTGCCCCCGGCGTCAGCGGCCAGTTGAACGAGGCGTCGATGTTGGGGATGGCCACGGGGTTTCCCGCGTCGGCCATGTAGAGGTGGACGTCCACGTTGGTCGCCGCCGACCCGCCGCGGTTCTGCACCTGCACGTAGACGATGTTCTGGTCACCCACCAGCGCGCGGTCGGGGGCGAGCGTCTCGTCGTATTCCACCGCGTCGATGGCGTCGCCGAACGGGAACGCCTCCGAGCGCGTGAAGCGCGGCGAGTCGACGCGGATGTCGATGGCGCGCGTGATGTCGATGGGGCCGGCCGGGTTGGCCGCGGGGGCCGGCGGCACCGCGCCAACGGGCGGCGGCGCATTGATCCCGAGGCGCGGGTCGCCGCCTAACGTATTGGCCGCCGCGTATGTCCGGCCATCCTCGGCGGCGTGACCGCGGATCAGGAGTCGTACGGCCGGGATGGCGAAGGCCGCCGGCGTGGCGCCGAGTGACGTCTCGAAGGCCCCGCGCCCCAGCGTGGCGCAGCGCAGCGTGCGCGTGACCGGGTGCACCTCCAGGTCGGTCACCGGGACCAGCGGGAGCCCGCGGTTGAACGTCTTCCAGTCGGGACGCGGGACATCGCCCGCCACCATCGACCCCACGGCGGGGAGGTCGCGCGCCACGTACACGCCGCTCAGCGTCCCCACGAAGAGCGTCCGCAGGTCGATCGGGTCCCACGCCAGGGCGAGCTTCGAACTGCTCGGAAGTCCCGTGTGGATCGGGAACCAGGTGGCTCCGCGGTCGTGCGACAGGACTACCTGGCCGTTGGCGCCATCCCCCGCGCAGCAGGCGGCGACGACCGCAGTGTTGGCCCGGTGCGCAACGATGGCGGTGATGGGTCCGGTGAGCGTGTTGCGCAGCGTCCACGCCGGCTGCACGCCGCCGCCGGCCGATGGCGGAAGAACCGAGGTTGTCGTGACGATCCGCCCGGCGCTCGTGCCCCCCCACAGGTCGCGGCCGTCAGGCGAGAAGGCGAGGGTGGTGACATCATCCGGCGGCGCCGCAGCGGGCGTGTTCGCGATGGCGAGAGTCTGTCCGTCACTCGTGTATTGCAGCGCACCTTGGGTCCCGAGC
>CAZVDJ010000085.1:0-6369 GCA_964626245.1 uncultured Gemmatimonadaceae bacterium | reverse complement strand
GCAGCACCAGGTCGGGCGTGGTGGGGTGTGCCGCCACGGAGCGGATGAAGAACGTCGTTTGCTGCCGAAAGAGCTGCTCCTGGCTGGGCAGATACACATTGTTCGGTGCTGCCAGATCACGCAGCGCGACGTTGTGCGTCGTGGAGTTCGCGGCCGTCGAGACATCCGTGCGATCGAAGCTCTCCTGTGAGCAGGAGTACATCCGGTACGGGCTCGTCGGGTGAAACGCCATCGCCCCGCCATCGCCGCCGTTCACCGAAAACCAGCTCGCTCCGCCGTACGACACCCACGTCCCGTTGTCCTGCATGCCGCCACCGCACATCTGCGGGAACTGCGGGTGCGAGGTGATGTCGAACAACTGCGCCGCCGAGATGCCGTAGCTGCGCTTGCGCCAGGTGGGGACGCTCGGCGGTCCCACGACGAACGCCGCGCCGAAGTTGTCGCTCGTCGAGATCCCGCCGTCGTTGCAATTCCACAGGCGCGGCGTTCCACCCGTCTCGAAGAGCAGTGCGAAATGATCCGCGTGCTGCGCACTGTCGCCCGCAAAGTTCTGCGTCCAGTCCATCACCCGCACCCAGGTCACTCCGCCGTCGACGGTGCGATACAGATCGGTGGAACCGACGAACACCATCCCGGTGTTGGCGGGGTTCACCGCGAGCGTGAGCGCGTACCACGTGATGCCGCTTGCCGGCTCTGGGGACACCGCTCCGGCCACCGACGTCCACAGCACGCCGAGGTTTCTCGATGAGAACAACGGGGTGGGTGAGTGCAGGGGGTTGCCGCCCACCACCGTCACGTCGTCGATGATCGCGTGCGCCGTGGGCACCGGGACGGTGAGCCCCCACGCCACCCGCACCACCCCGATGGCAGCGGGCCACGGGCCAGTGGCTGCCGTCAGTTGCCACGCCGTGCGCTTGCGGCTGCGATCGAATGTCCCCACCGCAACACCAACGCCGTGCACGCCGGCCAGCACAAAGAGCTGGTTGGCGTTCGCCGGGTCCCGCGTGACCGCCACATCTGTCATCGCGCTCCCCGCCACCACGCCGGGAATCGACTCGGCAGAGAAGCTCGACCCCTCCAGTCGCCACAGCCCGGTATCCGACGCGATCCACGCCCGCTTCGCATCGGTTGGGTCGATCGCGATCCTCGGATAGTGGGTGGCCGAGCCATTGCCCCCGTTCTGGTCGACCAGCTGGCGGAACGAGGTGCCGCCATCCTCCGACTTGTAGAAGCCGCTTCCGCCAGCGTGATTGACCGGAACATCGCCCGTGCCCACGTACAGCACCTGGCGATCCGTGGTGGACCAGGCCACCGACCCCACCGGTCCCACGAGGTCCGGCAACCCGGCGGGCTTCCACGAGTAGCCGGCATTGGTGCTCATCCACAGCCCGCCCCCCGCCGATCCAGCCGCCAGGTGCACGGGGAGGCGCTGCACGCGCTCGGCGGGCGTCGGTTGACGGATGGCCAGGCATCGAATCGCGCCACCGACGTTTCGCGGTCCTAGCGGCAGCCAGCCACTCGCCTGCGCATCTTCTGCCGTGCGCTCGGTATGCCGCCGCGCCGCCGCCGTCACGCCGCTGTAGCCAGCCGGCGTCGTCCCCGCGAGGGCCGCCAGCACATTCGCTCGCCCCTTTCGCGCCGAGTCGTCCTCGGGCCTGAGCGTCGCGTCCGCCACGGGGTTGCTCATGGCGCCGCCACCACCGCGCTGGGCGCCGGCATGTCCAACAGGTGCGCAATCGCCAGCGAGAGGTCCAGGTTGGACGGCTCGTTGACCCCCGCGCTGTGCACGGCGCCGTCGGCGGCATTGGCCGCCTGGTCGTCGACCACGCGCAGCCACTTGCGCAGCGTCGGGATCCATCCGTGCGTCAGCAGCACCTGCTCGCCCGTGGCTGCCGTCGTCGGGATCGATGCGCCGCCCGTGACGATCTCGCGCCACTCGTCCACCAGCCGCCGGTCCAACGACCAGTTGCGGAAGGTGCGCGTGACCTTCTGCAGCGTAGGCTGCGGGATCGCCCCGCCTCCCTGCAGCGTGAGGCCGGTGAAGTCGGCGATGGGCGACTCGGTCCCGTCCAGCATGTGCGACGTCCCGCCCAGGCACAGGATCGCCGCCAGGTCGCCCGCCAGCTCCATGATCGTGTCGCCGCGGTTGGCCGGCGCGTGCGGCCGCGCCACGAAGCTGTACCCCTGCCCCGCCTCGTCGCCATGCCCCAGGCGCTCGTACTTCGCGCCGTCAGGTGCAGGGCGGAATGCCGACGAAATCACCAGCACGGTGTCCGACTCCACGCGCGTCACTACCCGCGCGCTCCCGTTCACCACGATGCGGTCCCCCTCCACGAAGAACGACCGGAACGCCGTCTTGTCGCCCGTCAGGCGGTTGCCGTCCCCGCTCACCTTCCCGACCCCCAGCACCGTCTCGGGCTCGCGCGGATCGAACGGCACGGGACCGCGACGGTCGAACCGCACGGCGTGCGCGCGCTTGGGCGGGTGGTGGAGGACGACGCTCTTGTCGTCGTTCTCCCCCGTGAGCTTGGTGAACTTGGCGGCCGCCTTGCTCTGCGCCGAGGCCGGCGCGTCGTCCTCGTCCTGCTCCTTGAGGTCCGCACCATCGGCGAACGTTGCCCCTGGCGGAAGCGGGACGTTGGCATCCTCCTGGTGCACCAGCGCGCAGTTGAGCCCGTTGTGCCCGCGCAGCCGGAAGGCGACCGGGAGGTACTCCGCCAGCTGCCGCGCCGTCACCGGCGTGATCGGGGCCGGCACGAGCGTCGGCGAGCTGCCGTCCTCGGACGCCGACACCTCCAGGTGCGTGTGGCGCGGACGCACGAACAGGTCGCCGCCCCCCGTCCACCAGATGCGCAGCAGCGGGCGCACGCCGCTGGGATAGTGCACCTCCGGGTTGGCCGGCACGTGCTGGTTGGGGAGCGTGAAGAGCGTGCCGCGGTCGAACAGGCGCACGTGGTGCGGGCGCTGCGCGGGAAAGGCGAGCGGCTCCTCGGGGAGCTTGGCGTCGCGCAGCGTGGCCGGGAGGCAGAAGAGCATCACCAGCGCCACGATCCCGATGATCGCCGCGAAGACCGCCCACAGCACCACCCCCGCCGTCTCGCTCGCCTCGTTCCCGATCAGCTCCGCAAAGAGGAGCAGGAGGATCGCCATCACCCCGGCGATGAGGAACGGGATGGCGAAGATGAGCGGGATCTTGCTGCGGCGACTCTCCCCCTTGAGCGCCTGCGTGAGGGCGACGATCGACATCCCCAGCCCGTACCCCACCGGAAGCGCGAAGGCGAGTGCCCACCGCCAGCCGGCCCCGGGGTCCAACTCGGTGAAGAAGAACGGAATGGCCAGCAAGCCGAACAGCGCCGACACGCCCGAGCCGATGAGCCCCGCCGTCAGCTCCCCTTCCGCCCCCAGCCAGATCTTGCCGCTGGCCAGGATGCCGAAGGCGAGCGGCGTGATGCAGTTGATCGAGAGCGGCAGCGTGAAGACCTCGAACGCCCCGCGCTCGCCCGCCACGTCCAGGCTCGTCTCGAACACCTTCTTGCCGCGCGCCAGGGCGAAGGTGAGCGGCATCATCGCCATGAACGGGACGAACAGCACCGACAGGAAGCCGAGCCACGACCCGTAGCCCCAGTCGTAGAGCAGCCCCACCCCCCCGTGGTTGAGCGTGCGGTAGCCGTCGCGGAAGAAGGCGGCGCTAGGCGTGGGCAGCGTGAACTTGCTCACCTCCGCCTCGTACGGCCGCAGCCCGTCGGGACGATCGATGTTCGACTTGTAGACCTCGTCCAGCGCCTCGGCAAAGCCGCGGAAGATCTCGGGCGGCACCTCGTCCAGCGGTGGCCACCATGCGCTCCACGCCTGCCCCTTGCGCGGCCCCTCCCGGTTGTAGAAGTCGCGCGCCACGCGGCTGTCGAGTGAGCCCTCCACCTTGTCGTGGCCGAACTTGCGCAGCTCGGTGAGGCGGATGGCGTTGAACAGCGTGCGCGTCTCGCGCGACGGCACGTGCCACTCCACGTCGTTGATGAACGGGTGCGCCAGCACGTCGCCCGCGATGTGCGTCAGGTGCCCCAGCACATAGGCGCGGATGCGATTGAGGTCGCGCAGGTATGCCTTGGCCGCGTTCGCGTCGCCCGTGGGACGGTCGGTCATCGCCTGCGAGGCCTTGCGGTACAGCGCCAGCGCCATGTCGGTGCTGCGCGCGTTCACCTGCTCGCGGTTGGCGTCGGGTGTCCCCTTGTGGACCATGTCGAACCAGGCCGCCTGCGCCGGGGCGACGATCGCCGAGAGCCCTGGAATGTCCGGCGACATCGACCCCATCACCGCATAACGAGAGACCCCCTGTCCGAAGCCCCCCGGCCAGGCCGGGTCGCTGGGCAACGACGGCAGTTCGGCGGGCTGGTCGTCGCCGTCGGACATGAGCAGGTACGTGAGCGACGACAGCCGCAGCACGCGCAGCTCCAGGTCGGTGAGCGGGGCGCTGGCGATCTTCTTGAACAGCAGGCGATCGCGGATGTCGCGCACGCGCTCCCGCGCCATGAGCATGATCGCCTTGTGGGTGAGGACGGCAGGCATGGTGGCCTCAGAATCCCAGGTCCACGTCCACGTCCACCACCGCGCTCAGCGCCAATCCCTCCGTGGAGGGAATCGCCTCCTGCAGCCGCTTGAGCCCGTCCCGCAACGACGCCACGCCGTCGCGGATGTCGGTCGCCAGCTGCGTGAGCGCGTCCAGGAGCGGGCGCATCAGCGGCTCCGGATCCAGCGAGCGCAGGATCTCGATGAGCTCATCGAACAGTGCCGATGCCGGGGTCAGGATGCGCGCAGCGCTCAGCGTCCCTGGTTCACCCGGTGTCCCCAGCAGGCGCGTGATGAGCCCCTTGAGCGCATCGAGCAGCTGCCGCACCGGGGCCAGCGGATCGAACGCCTGCAGCTCGCCCTTGAGCGTGGCGAAGGTGGCCAGCGTCGGCGCCAGGAGCGCCGCGGGATCGAGCGCCATCACCTGCGCCTTGCCGGCCGCAATCACGTCCTTCACCCCCTGCGTCAGCCGCAACAGGTCGAGCGATCGCAGCAGCGCCACCAGGCCGTCGATGGCCGCGCGCACCGGGCCGATGACCGAGGCCAGGAGCGCGGCCGCGCGCCCACGCACCGCGGTGAAGATCGGGACCAGGATTCCCGCCAGCCGCGCCGGCGTCGCGACGGCCATCACTTCGCCAAGGATGGCGCCAATGCCGTCACCCGCCTTCTTGAGCCCTAACTGGCGCGTGAAGCCCAGCAGCTGGTCGCGCAGCCGGCGAATGGGCGCCGCGGCGGCGGTGATCGCGGCGGCGGTCACGTCCACGCGCGACAGCTCCAGCTGGAGCAGCGCCGCGGCCGGCGCATGCGATTGCTGCAGCTCGGTCGAGAAGCGCGCGCGGTTCTCCTCCAGGCGCGCCAGGCCACCGTTGGCGCCGCGGCGCGCCACGGCGGGAGCCAGCGACAGGCGCACGGGGGAATCGGCCGGGAGCGCCGCCAGCGCCTCGCCCATCTCGCGCAGGCGCTGCGTCACCGTCACCGTCGTCGCCGCCAGGTCGAGCGACGCCGTGGTGGCACTCGCCTCGGTGACCGCCGCGGAGATCGCCTGCGCCCGCGCCGACAGGCGCCCGGTCACCGGCTTCCCCGTCAGGGCGTCCAGGATCATCGCCCAGCTCGTGGGGCGCCGCTTGCTCCCGTCGCCGCTCAGGAGCGACGTCACGAGGATGCTCCCCCACGATCCCATCGTCGCCGCGTCCAGCTGCTGCAGTTCGCGCTGCGCCACCGCAAAGCCATCGGCGATCATCGGTTCGAGCCGTGCTGGGTCGAGCAGCGTGACCAGGCGGATGGCCTCGCGCTCCAGGTCGCCTAACGCCTGCGACGCCTGCTCCAGCTTGAGCGTCGTGATCACCGCCTCGCGCACCTCCACCACCCGCGCCTGCAGCGGGGCCAGGAGCGTGTCCGGGTCCAGCAGGTCGAGCTTGGACGCCGCCTCCGCGATCACCGCGCTCACCGGCGCCAGCGCCGCGGCGGGGTCCACCCCGTCAAGCCCGCGCTTGAGCGAGGCGATCGCCTCTTCCACCGGCGCCAGCGCCCCCGACAGGTCGAGCCTTGCAGCCTGGGCGCGCACCGGCTGCAGCTCGGCGTCGATGACCGGTGCCAGGAGCTGCGGATGCAGGGGCTCCAGCTCGGCCAGGAGCGCCTGCAGCGCCCCCTGCACCTCGTCGATCGCCGCCTCCACGGGGACGGCGAAGGGGAGCGTCCCGTCCTCCTGCAGCTCGAACCACGACTCCACCTCGCCGGCGGTCGCGTCGACGTTCAGCGAGCGCAGCGGCTCCACCAGCGCGTCGAACTCCGCCTTGATGTCATCGG
>CAZVDJ010000084.1:0-11105 GCA_964626245.1 uncultured Gemmatimonadaceae bacterium | reverse complement strand
GGGTGGTACGCAGCGCCTTCTGCTGGTCGGTCGAGAGCGTGATGCCGCGCAGCAGGAATCCGGCACGCGCGCGGCGCGCCACGCCGATTCCGCGCCCCCCGGGAGCGAAGCGGGCACGGGCGCCGTCGAGGCGTCGACCGCGCATGGCCGCGCGCGGGCCGCGGTCGTCCACTCCCCACGGGCCGTCGGCGCCCAGGCGCGGGCCCATGCCGCGAGCCGGCCCCATTGCGCCGCGCCTCATTCCGCCCGGCGGCGCGGTGCGGGTGCTATCGGTTGACTGGGCGGCGGCGATTGAGGCTGCGCCCGCCACGCCCAGGGTGAGTGCCACGGTCCAGACGGCGAAAGATCGGGATGAACGAAACATGAAACCTCCGAATGCGACCGCCCGTCGGATCACGAGGGCGATAGGGGTTGGTGCAATGCAGCGACCTCACCCGATTGGATGCCGCATGAGCCCCGATGTTAACGTGCCGCGAAATGCACGACCGGAATCCCGCATGGGGGTGGTGCGATTTGCCAGATCGGTGCACCTTTGAGTCGGGATTCGTCGCGGTCGGCTGTTGCGCCGTGAAACGATCGCGGTGAACCACGATGAAAGGCGCCGGATGATCCCCCGTCGCCCCCCGGCGCGGATGGCCCCCCGTAGCCTCCGCCCGGTCCACAAAGGGTAGGCCAAGGCCTACCCTTTGTGCTGTCCGCAAGGCGCGTCGTGCGCGTGCGTGCTGTTCACCGATTGACAGCGCTCACGTGGGCCAGCAAGGTGCAGCGCGCATGCGACCCTTCCTCCTGGCCATCCTGCTGATGGTGCACGCGCTGGCACATGCAGCTGCCGGCATGTGGGCCAGCGCGCGTGCCCCGTTGCTGCTCGTGACGCCGCTGTGGCTCGTGGCCATGTGCGGTTTTTTGGCGGTCGCCCTCGCCCTCCTCGGCGTCGAGCGGCTGCGCCCGCGGGCCGAGCACCTCACGGTGGTGGCGACGATCGCCTCGGCCATCTTGTTGCGGCTGGCGGGTGTCGGCCTGTGGTCGTTCGTGGGGCTCGCGATCGGGATCGTGTTCTGCGGGCTGGTGCGATGGTGGGCGCGCTGCGCGCACCCCGAGATCCATACCCCGACCTTCTCCACCGGCGAGGTCGACGTCGTGCCCGAGCACCCGCCGCTGCGGCGGCGCATCGGGGCGGGCGTGGCCTACCTGTGGATTGCCAGTACGGCCGTGCTCATCGTCGCGCGCCCGTGGGTGCAGCGCTGGGGATCCACCGCGGCGGAGCGAACGGGGCCCGTTCCCGGGATCGCGCTCTCCGGCCCGCCCACGTACCAGATCGACCATGCCGTCACGGTGCACGCCCCGGCTGCGGCGGTGTGGCCCTGGGTGGCGCAGCTCGGGCAGGATCGCGCCGGCTTCTACAGCTACGACTGGCTGGAGCGTGCCGTGGGCGACGACGTGCACAACGTGGACTCGCTGGTCCCTGCGTGGCAGGCGCGACGCGTCGGCGACCTGGTGCGCGCCGCACAGCCCGATTACCTGGGCGGCCGACTGGGGCGCGACCTGGGGTGGACGATCACCTACTGGGATCCGCCGCGTGCGATGGTGCTGAAGAACTGGGGAGCGTTCGTCGTCAGCGCCGTCGATGACTCAACAAGCCGGTTGCGGGTACACACGCGCGGCGACGGGGCGCCATCCATGGCCGTGATTCCCCTGGCCGCGCTGTCGTTCTACACCTTCGAGCCCGTGCACTTCGTGATGCAGCGCGCCATGCTGCTGGGCATCAAGGCCAGGGCCGAGCGCCGGCAGGGCGCAACCGCCGCTCAATAGCTCGTGCCCACACGCGGTGAACGCCGCGTCATCGGGCAGCGCACGATGGAGATCGCCCGCGCCCTGCCGCGATTCCAACTGCACGAACGGGCCGCATCCTCTCGTCTTCCCGTCTTCTCGTCTTCTGCTCCCTAATACCGCCAGCTCCTCAGGTCCGCCCCCGCCGGCGCCGTACGCAGCATCCGCTCCACGGCCCACGGCAGCACCATCTGCGGGTAGCGCAGGCGCGAGTAGGCGTTGGCGCGCGTGTGATCGCCGTTCCAGCAATGCTCGTCGCGGTCGCCGTAGTCCACGACCGCCTCCGCTTCGGGCTTGGTCCTCAGGAACTTCTCCACTTCGTAGACCGCGTTGTTGAGGTAGTAGTTGTCCATGTCGCCCACGAAGATGCGCAGCTTCCCGCGCAGCTTTGGCCCCAGCGTGGCCCAGTCGCGCTGCAGGATGTACGACAGGTCGTAGTTCTCCTTCCAGAAGGCGGCGGTGACCGGGTCGACCTTCCCCGTCAGCTTGTCCCAGATGCGGCGCGGGTAGCCGTCCGTGCCCACGGGAGAGAAGACGCTCTCCCACACATCCCACTGCTCGCCGGAGCGCCCCCGGGTGCCTAACAAGTACTCGTAGCGGTTCATCTCCTCGAGCGTGGCGTCCACGTGGCCCAGCCAGTTCCGGTGACCCGGGCGCGGCGTCTTCTTCCATCGCGACGGGAACCAGTACGCATTGGTGTCGCTGTAGACGTTCACCACCGTGTAGTGGCGGAAGTCGATCGGGTCCGGACAGGCGATCCAGGCGCCGTTGTATTCCTCGGGGTAGAACATCTGCACCGCCATCGCCTCCCAGCCGCCGGTGGAGCCGCCGTACACGAAGCGCGCCCACCCCGCCCCCAACCCGCGAAAGCGACGCTCGATCTCCGGGATCAGCTCGTACTGGATGGCGTCGCCATACGGGCCGTTGTTGGCGGAATTCACCGCGTACGAGTCGTCGTAGAACGGGGTGGCGTGCTGGATCTGCACCAGCAGCACGCGCGGGAAGCCAGGCCCCGTCCAGTCCTTGAAGAACTGGTACGAGTACTCCTGCTGGATGCGGTTGTAGCCGGCCAGCGAGAAGCGCTCGCTGTAGTCGGGCTTGAGGGCCGGATCGGGGGGCGTCTCGCGCCAGTTGTCGGGGACGGTGGCAAAGTGCCCGTGGTTGATGACGAGCGGGTAGCGCGACTGCGGGTGCGAGTCGAACCCCTCGGGGAGCGTCACGAACGCGGCGATGAACATGTCTCGCCCCCAGAAGCGGGAGAGGCGCTCGCTGCGAATGCGCACGTGCTTGACGTACGGCGTCTCCCGGTACGCCGGGATGGGAGCGATCGCCTGGTCGATCGTCAGGCGCAACGGCTCGGCGCGCGCCGGGTCGACCGTCACCTGCCGGGGGGCCGAGTAGAGGTTGCCCGGCTTGCGGTTCCACCCCTGCCCCTCGCCCTGGTCCGGCGGGAGCGAGACGACCGCGCCGTCGCTGCGGCGGAAGGTCTCGTAGCGGGTGAGCAGCGCCTGCGCCCGGTAGCTGCCGCGCGGAAGCTCCCCCAGTGAGGCAAGCGGAAAGCCGAAGGCGCTCGCGTCGATCGTGCGCGTCTCGCCCGGCTTCCACCCCGTCACGTCGATGGCGAAGGCTGGCTGCGCGCTGGCCCCGTACCCCACCTGGAAGCGCGGCTCCGCGGAGGAGTCGCTGGAGAAGACGACGAAGAGCCGGCCGTCGATGCCGGCAGCCGGCGCGGGAATCGTCCCCGGAACGGTGGCCGGGAGGGTGACGGCAACGCGGAGGCGGCCCCCGCCCTGCCCAGGCGCCGTGGCGGCGGGGATGACCAGCAGCAATGAAACGACGGCGAGCATCCACGTCGCGCGAGCCGCGAGCAGGGCGTGGCGGGAGTGCCTGACGAGTGACGAGCGCATGGCAACCGGGGTGGGATGACCCGGCCAACGTGCGCCCGGCGGGTCACGCCGTCAATTCGCCGCCGGCAGTGGTGCCCCGCCGTTCCCCGCGAAGTCAGCACTTCCTACCAGCGCGGCGTTCATGCTGCGAGCTTTCACGCGCCGTTGATACGGGGTTCCCGGCTCCCCCCGGTTCCCCCGCCTCCCCCCGACGCTCACCAGCACCGATCGCCTTGCGCTTCGCCCATCCCTTGCCGGCCACCTGCCGCCCCCTCGTCGCGCGTGCCGGACTGTTCCGCTCGCTCCTCATCGCCACCGTCGCCGTGATCCCCGCGCTCGCTGGAGCGCAGGAAGTCACCGCACCCGCCGCCAAACGCCCCGTTCGGACGGCGCGCACCGGGCAGGCCCACGTCATCGCCAAACCCCCGGTCATCGATGGCCGGCTGGACGACGCCGAGTGGAAGGACGGCCAGCCATTCACCGACTTCGTGCAACGCGAGCAGTTCGAGGGCGAGCCGGCGACTGAACGCACGGTGGTGCGCCTCCTGACCGACGGCGAGGCGCTGTACGTCGGCGCCTGGATGTTCGATCGCGAGCCATCGGCCATCGTGCTGGGCGAGAAGATCCGCGACGTCACGCTCACCAACAGCGACTACTTCGCCCTCATCCTCGACACCTATCACGACAAGCAGAACGGCTTCGTCTTCGCCACCACGCCGGCCGGCATCGAGTACGACGGCCAGATCATCCGCGAGGGAGAGGGGGGCGGGGTGATGCAGTCGGGACAGAACCGCATGCAGTCGGGGTCGATGGGGGGCTTCATCCTCAACTGGGACGCGAGCTGGCGAGTGGCGACCTCGGTCGACTCGCTGGGCTGGTACGCCGAGTTCCGCATCCCCTTCTCCACCCTGCGCTACGGCGGCGGGTCGATCCAGACCTGGGGGATGAACATCGCCCGCATGGTGCGGCGCAAGAACGAGGAGTCGTTCTGGTCGTTCATTCCTCGGCAGTTCAACCTGTACCGGATGTCGCTGGCCGGAACGCTGGAAGGGGTGCAGGTCCCGGTGCGCAAGGTGGCGACGGTGACCCCCTACGTGCTGGGCTCCGCGTCGCGCGACTTCCTGACGCAGGCCCGCACGCAGTACCCGGCCGAGTGGGGCGCCGACATCAAGTACGGCGTCACGCCCAGTCTCACGCTCGACCTGACGTACAACACCGACTTCGCCCAGGTGGAGGTGGACGAGCAGCGCACCAACCTCACGCGCTTCCCCCTCTTCTTCCCCGAGAAGCGCCCCTTCTTCCTGGAGAATGCCGGCGTCTTCTCGGCGGGAACGCCGCAGGCGGTGGACCTCTTCTTCAGCCGCAAGATCGGCATCGACAACGGGACGCCCGTCCCGATCATCGGTGGCGGGCGCCTGACGGGGCGCGTGGGGAGCACCACGGTGGGGGCGCTGCAGATCTTCACCGACGAGTCGCCGAGCGGCCTCATTGCCGGACAGTCGTACACCGTGTTGCGCGCCCTGCGCGAAGTCTCGCGCCGGTCTCGCATCGGCGTCATCGGCGTGCAGCGCCTGAACACCGACAGCACCGACAGCTACAATCGCACCTTCGCCGTCGACGGCCGCATCGGGATCGGAGACGCGTGGACGATGGACTTCTGGGCCGCGGGGACGCAGACCCCGGGTCGCACGGGCAACGAGCTGGGCTACAGTGCACGCGCTGCCTACAGCACCCGCGACTGGAACAACAGCATCCGCATCATCCAGCTGGGCGAGGACTTCAATCCGGAGGTCGGCTTCCTGAACCGCGTGGGGGGCTACGACTTCTACGACATCAACTTCATGCGGTTCTTCCGCAAGCAGGAGTGGTCGTCGTGGTTCCGGCAGTGGAACCCGCACGTGAACTATCGCGGCTACGTCGGGCGTGACGGCTTCTACCAGAGCGGCCAGTTCCACGTCGACTTCACCGAGATCGAGTTCTCCTCGGGGGCACGCTTCGGGCCGGAGCTCAACGTCTTCCACGAGGGGCTGCAGGACGACTTCGCCATCGCCGACAGCGTGATCCTCAGGCCCGGCGGCTACGACTGGTGGCAACTCGGGCTCGACTGGCAGACGAATCCCAGCGCCAACCTGTCGATGATCATGCGCGGCGACTTCGGGCCGTTCTACACGGGCACGCGCAGCGGGGGGAACGTCACTATCACGGCGCGGCGCGGCTCCACCTTCTCGTCCTCGCTCCTGCTGGACTACCAGGACGTGAAGCTCGACGAGGGCGACTTCACGCGCTCGCTCGTGGGTCTCAAGGCGGCGTACTTCTTCACGCCACGCATCTTCATCCAGACGCTCACGCAGTTCAACAACCAGCAGCGCATCTGGACGGCCAACGCGCGCTTCGGCTGGCTCAACACGGCGGGGACCGGGCTCTTCGTCGTCTTCAATGATGGCGAGGAGGCCGACGGCTTCTTTCGCTGGCAGCGCCCGCGCTCACGCTCGTTCGTGGTGAAGTACACGAAGCAGCTGGGGACAGGGGCCTGACGGATCGGGGCCCCGGAGACCGCGAGCCATCGCGGGAAGTTCCGGGAGACGCGGGGAGGCTCCGGGACGTCGCCAGGGCCTGAAAAGGGGCGGCGGGGCACGGCCCGGTCGCCGGCGGGTGAGACGCGGGATTGGGGGTGGGCGTCATCTCCCTTGCCCACGAGGACTGCAGCGGCTGGGGGAGGGGGTCGAGACTCCGGGGGAGGCCCCTGCCGTCCCGCGCGTTCCGCGCGATCTCGCCGTCCCGCCGCCCCTCGACTTGGACCGCTCCAACTCCCCCACCGCCGTCATCCTCTCGCACGAGCTGCTCGCGCGTGAGGCCGTGGCGTTCCAGTCGGAGCTGGTCAAGCGCGCAGCGCTGGTGCGAGCCCGCCTCGCGCTGCTCTGCCTCACGCTCGGGGTGATCGACTTCGGGTGGGACGCGCTGCCGGGACAGTGGCAGCTCATGATCGGCGCCTCGGCGACGGTCTACCTGCTCAACCGGCTCGTGGCGGAGCGCAACCGCCGCGGTCAGACGCCGGCATGGCATTTCTGGGGGATGCTCGGCGTCGACACGCTCACCTTTGCGCTCCTTGTGGCCAGCCTGGGGGATCAAGGCTACCTCGGGATACCATTCGTGATCTTCGCCGCCGCGGGGTACGCCATGGGGCACGCGCGTGCGGCGTGGGTGCAGTACCTGGTCGCCTGTGTCGTCTACCCGCTCGCCCGCGGCGTGGCCATGCTGGATGCGCGGGGCGATGCATCGATCGGGCTCTTCGCCGTGGAGACGCTCTGCCTCGTCACGATCGGGTGGATGTCGATCGTGGGCCCCATCCGCTTCTCGAGTCGCGTGCGCCGGGTGCGACGGGCGCTGGCCGAGCTGGAGCGCGGCGACTTCACGGTGCGACTGCCCACGCGCGCACACGACGACGTGGGGTTCCTCGGCATCTCCTTCAACGTGACCGCCGAGGCGCTGGGGTCGGCGATGCGGCGCCTGGAAGACGAGGTGGAAGAACGGTCGCGCGCCGAGGAGTCGATGCGACTGACGCGCCATGAAGCGACGCGCATGGCGGCGCGCATGGCGGCGGTGGCCGAGGCGGCGGCGCCCATCCTCGGGAGCGACTCCACGCGCGCCCTGTCGGAATCGCTACGCGAGGCGTGCGAGCACGTCCTTCCCGTCCATGACTTCGCCCTGATCCTGCACGACGCCAAGGTCGGGACGCTGCAGGTGCTTGGTGCGGGGGCCTCCGACGACTACGTCCTGCCGCTGCACGAGGCACCGCCGGTGCGTCGGGTGATCGAGGAACAGCGCACCATCCTGTCCGATGACTGGTGCGGCAAGTCGCCCGGATCGGACTGCCAGCTTCCCAGCCGGGTCCTGCGCACGCCGGTGCTGGTGGATCACCGGGTGGCGGCGGTGATGTCGGTGTGCAGCAGCGCCACCGAGGTCTACGGGGCGGCGGACATCGCCGTCTTCGAGGCGTTAGGCGCGCTTGCCTCCACGGCCCTTCGCCACGTCCTCATGGTCGACGAGCTGCGCACGTCGCACGAGGCCATGTTCCACCAGGCGTATCACGACGGGCTCACCGGTCTCGCCAACCGCCGCCGCCTGCGGGAGCGCGTCGCCGACGCGCTGGAGGAATCGCCGCGCGAGGTGGCAGTGCTGGCCCTGGACCTGGACGGCTTCAAGGACATCAACGACACGATGGGTCATGCCGCGGGTGACCGCGTGCTGCAGCAGGTGGCCGAGCGGCTGCTCAACGCGACGCGCGGTCGCGACCTGGTGGCGCGCCTCGGCGGCGACGAGTTCGCGATCCTGCTGGAGCAGGTGCCTGACGAGGCGCACGCGGTGGTGGTCGCGGACCGGGTGCTGCGCGCGGTGGCGGCCCCCATCACGATCGGCGACCGCGTCTTCTCGGTGGGGACGTCCATCGGCGTGGCCTTTGGCGAATCACTCCCGGCGCCGCGCGACGAGGGGCTCGACGCCCCGGCGGCGGGAGACGACGGGATGCGGCAGGCGGTCGACCAGCTCCTGCATCACGCGGACATGGCGCTGTACCAGGCCAAGCGCTCGGGGCGTTCCTGCTGGGCGATCTTCGAGCCGTCCATGGAAGCGGAGGACCGCGAGCGCCAGCAGCTGGCGGTGGACCTTCGCTCGGCGTTCACGCGCCACGGATTGCAGCTGCGCTACCAGACGGTGCACGCCATCGCCAGCGGCGTCGTGCGCGGCGTGGCGGCGCAGGTGCGATGGGAGGACGCCGCACGCGGCACCGTTCCCACGGCCATCTGGGTGGCAGCCGCCGAGGAATCGGGGCTGAGCGTGGAGATCGGGCACTGGATGCTGGGCCGCGTCTGCGAGGAGCTGCTGCGGTGGCAGGCGCACGCCGGGCCGCGTGACGGCGTGATCGATCGCCCGCTCTTCCTGGCGCTCCCGGTCACGCGCACCCTGCTGCTGGACGACGGCTACCTGCGCACGCTGCTGCGTACGCTGCAGGAGGGCGACCTGCCGCCCGGGTCGCTGATGCTCGAGGTGCCGGAGGACGCCATCCTGCACGCGCCGGCGGTGATGCGGGATCGGCTGCAACGCCTGCGCGCGTCGGGCGCCCGCATCGCGATCGACGACTTCGGCACCAGCGCGGCGCCGCTCGACTACCTGCACGTGGTGCCCGCCGACACGTTGAAGCTGGATCGCGCCTTCGTGCAGGGCGTCGCGCGCGGGGGTTCGCAGACCGCGTTGGCCCGCACCATCCTGGCCCTCGGCAACGCGCTCAAGCTGGAGACGGTGGCCGAAGGCGTGGACCACGCCCACCAGCACGCCGCGCTGCAGTCGTTAGGGTGCGGGTTGGGGCTCGGGAGCCACTACCACCGTCCGGTCTCCGGCGAGGCGCTGTCGGAGCTCCTGGCTGCAGGCGCGCTGGGACCCGAGCTCCCGCTCGCCAGTCGCTGAGCCGGCCGCGCGCCGGCCGACGAGGGCGCCGCGGCACACCGCACGCGCGCTCCAACGTACGCGCGCTCTACCGTACGCGCGGTCCCAGCCCCGCGAACGCCGAGAGGGGCGAGCGCGCCCTCAGCGCCCCCGCCCCTCTCGTCTTCTCGTCCTCTCGTCTTCTGCCTCTACGAGATCGGCGTCCGCGGCTTGATCGGCTTCTTCTCGCCTTCCTTCACGTACACGTCGAGCCAGGCCGTCCAGCGCGCCCATTGATCGAGCAGCGTCTCCTTCGTGGCGGGGCCGTGGTCTTCGTACGGATACATGTAGAGTGACGCCGTCTTGCCCAGTCCCTCGAGCGCATGCAGGAGCCGCTCGGACGAAATGAGGTGGGTCCCCACGTTCTGGTCCTCGAGCGAGTGGTACATGAGCAGCGCGCCGGTCAGCTGGTCGGCCTTGAAGAAGGGCGACATCTCCAGGTAGGTCTGCTGCCCCTCCCAGAAGTCGCGCCGTTCGCTCTGGAAGCCGTTGGGCGTGAGCGTGCGGTTGTACATCCCGTCACCTGCAATGCCCGCCTTGAAGTAGGGCGTGTGGACCAGCGCGTTTACCGTCGTGAAGGCGCCGTACGAGTGCCCGCCGATGGCCAGGCGCTGCCGGTCGATCCACCCCTGGCGATCGAGTTCGTCGATCACCGCCGACAGGTTCTTCTGCAGGTCCGACACGTAGTTGTCGTTCATGCGCCCGGCCGCACCGATGACCGGCGGCGAGAAGTTGGCCACCGCGTAGCCCTGCGTGACCAGGTACTCGATGGTGCGCGGACCGGCCTGCGGGAAGCGGTTGATGTTTTCCGTGCGCAGCGTGCGGTCGTAGCCGGCCTGGTCGGTGTACTCGTACGGGTAGAGCCAGAGCATCGCCGGCAAGCGCGTGCCGGCCCGATAGTCCTGGGGAAGCGTCACGTTCACCTGGAACCTGATGCCGTCGGCCCGTGTCACCTCCACGCGCTTGCGGATGGCGTTGGTGAACTCCGGCGTGAGGTCGACGTTCTGCGTGATCGGGGTGACCTGTCCGGCCGCCATGTCGCGCACGAAGGAGTTGGGGACCATCGTGGGCGACTCGCGCGTGATGACCGCCTTGCTGAAGCTGTCGTCGAGCGCGGCCGTCACCGACTCGAAGGTGTCGGCCGCCCCCTCGAAGAGGCGCGTCTTCTGGCCGGTCCTGATGGCCACCTTGTCCACGAAGCCGCGCGGCGCCTGCTGCTCCCACTCCCGGAAGTACCGTGTCCCCTCCAGGAAGGCATGCTGGCCGTCAGGCGCAATCATGGCCACGTCGATCCCCAGCTTCCCGCGCTTGACGACGAGGTCGCCGGGGTTCTGGTAGAAGGTCAGCGAGTCGGCGCCGGTTCCCCCGCGGCCACCGCCGCCAAAGAAGCCGCCGGCACGCCCCACGCGCGCGGTCAGGCCGCGCAGCCGCCAGATGGTGTAGCGCTTGCCCGGCTCGTCGAAGTACGTGGCGTACACGTGCCCGGTGCCGTTGGCATTCTCGGCCACGAAGACGCCCTTCGCATCCTCGGTGAAGAGGACGCCGCTCATGCGCGTGTCACTCTCGTGCAGGACCTTCTCGCTCCCTGCGGAGAACGGCGGCGCCCAGGCCACGAGCTTGTCCTTGCGACGCGCCCCGTTGGCGCCGGGACGCGCCTCGGCCGTGTCGGCGCCCGCGCCGCGCGCCGGCGCCGGGTCCTGCCGCAGGAAGTACAGGCCGCTCCCGTCGGGAAGCCAGCCGATGTTGCGCCTGGCGGTGTCGCTCGCCTGCGAGGCCACCGGGCCGTCGGCCACCGGCGTGTCGCCCTCGCGCAGCACGCGCGTGACCAGCGTGGCCACCGCGCTCCCCTTTGCGTCCCACAGCTCCTCGCGCTGCGCGAAGTTGCTCGTCTGCACGATGTAGGAGAACGGCCCC
>CAZVDJ010000083.1:0-11117 GCA_964626245.1 uncultured Gemmatimonadaceae bacterium | reverse complement strand
GCCGAACGCGGGCAGCGCGCCCTGATGGAATCGCTCAAGGACCCCGCCGTGCGTGCGCGCATGCGCAAGGAGATGGAGGAGGAAGCGGGGTGGGAGAACTGGTTCGCCCATGCCGGCAAGGACTGGGACCGCGTGATCCTGGGGAACATCCAGCACGACGGCTACCGCACGCACAACGGCCTCTCCGTGAAGGCCATCGGCGAGCGCACCGGCAAGGACCCGTGGGACGTCTTCTTCGACATCGCGCAGGCCGACGCGTTCGCGATGCCGCAGAGCATGTCCGAGGCGAACAAGATCAAGGCGATGCGCGAACCCTTCACCTCGTTCGATACCGACGTGGGGCCGGCCGGTGGCTCGACGGTGGCCTCGCATCCGCGTGCGTGGGGGGCATTCCCGCGCATCTTTGCGCGTTACGTGCGCGAACTCGGCGTCCTGACGCTGGAGGAGGCGGTGCAGAAGGCGAGCGCGGTGGCGGCGAACGAGATCGGCGCGTATGACCGCGGGCGCATTGCGTTGGGGCTCGCCGCCGACCTGGTGGTGCTTGACCCGCGGCGCATCCGCGACCGCGCCACCTTCGCCGAGCCGTCGCTCCCCAGCGAGGGGATCAGCCATGTCCTGGTCAACGGCGTGGTGGTGCTGGACCAGGGGACGTACACGGGGGCCAAGCCGGGCACCGTGCTGCGCGGCCCCGGATGGGACGGACAGAAGTGAACGCGAGGAGACTGCCATGCAGCTGACGATCACCGCGCACCGGGCACATGCCCGGGCTCTTGGGACCCTGTCGATGCTGGTCGTGTCGGGGCTGGCGCTGCCCGCCCCGGTCGCCGCGCAGGGAGCGGCGCTGGCGTTGCGCCTGGATAGCGTCTTTGCGGCGCACGCGGGGACCGACCGGCCGGGGTGCGCCGTGAGTGTGGTGGACGGCGGGCGGCTCGTGACGGCGCGAGGCTACGGGATGGCCGACCTGGCCAATCGCCTCGCCATCGCACCGCGCTCCATCTTCCACGTGGCGTCGGTCTCCAAGCAGTTCACGGGGATGAGTCTCGTGCTCCTGGCGCAGGCGGGGCGGCTGTCGCTCGACGACGACGTGCGGAAGTTCCTCCCGGAGCTCCCGGCGTACGAGCGACCCGTGACCATCCGCCACCTGCTCACGCACACGGGCGGGGTGCGCGACCAGTGGAACCTCCTCATCGCCGCCGGCTGGCGGCTGGGCGACGACCTCATCACCGAGCAGGACGTGATGGAGATCGTGACCCGGCAGCGCGCGCTCAACTTCACGCCGGGGAGCGACTGGCTGTACAGCAACAGCGGCTTCACGCTGGCCGCCGTGATCGTGAAGCGCGTCACCGGGCAGTCGCTGCGCCAGTTCGCCGACTCGGCGCTCTTTCGCCCGCTGGGGATGCGTGACACGCACTTCCATGATGACAACCTGGAGATCGTCCCCGGGCGCACGCGGGGCTACACGCGCCGTGCTGGCGTGTGGAAGGAGACCGTCCCCAACTACTCCACGGTGGGCGCCACCTCGCTCTTCACGACGGTGGAGGACCTGGCGCGATGGCATGGGCAGCTGGCCGAGGGGACCGTGGGCGGGCGCAGCGCGATCGACGCCCTCATCCGAGCGGCCGTGCTCTCCTCGGGTGACACGCTGCGCTATGCGTTAGGCATCGCGCACGGCAGCTACCGCGGCGCCCCGACCCTGTCGCACAGCGGCGGCGACCCGGGGTACTCGTCGTACCTGCTGCACTTCCCGCGCACGCGGTCGGGGGTGGCGGTGCTCTGCAACACGTCGGGGGTGGCCAACCCCACCCGCCTGGCGGAGCTCGCCGCGGACGTCTACCTGGCGGCGCAGCTCGGCCCCGAGCCAACGCTCCCGGCCACGGTCCCGGCGGCGGCGATTGCGGGGGCGGAGGGGCTGTACTGGTCCGACGCCTGGGAGCAGGCGGGTCGCCTCGAGGCCGACAGTGGCATCGGGGTGTGGCGCACGGGGCCGGCAGCCGTGCGGTTGCGGCTGTCGGCGTCAGGCAACTGGCAGCTTGGCGCCGGGCCGGCGAGCATGCGCCGCGGCGACGGCGGCTCGATCGTGCTGCGCACCGGCAACGGCGAGTCGTCCACCTTTGCCCGCGTCACCCCGCACACCGCGCCGGCCGCCGAGCTGGCCACGCTGGCCGGCCGCTACACCAGCGAGGAGCTGGGCGTCACCTACGAACTGCGCCTGACGGGCGACACGCTGCAGCTCCACCGCCGCAAGTTCCCGCCGGCCCGGCTGGTCTCGCTCTTCAAGGACACCTACACCCCGCCCGACGGCTCCACTGGAACGGTGGTGCGGGTGGTGCGTGACCGGCGCGGCAACGTCAGCGGCATCACCGTGGGAACGGGGCGCGTGCGGCGGCAGTCGTTCACGCGCATCGGCGATGCCCGGTAGGGTCGACGCCCCGGTCCTCGTGGCCGGCGCGTCGGGGCTGCTGGGCGGGGCCGTCGTTCGGCGTCTTGTGGCGAAGGGGGTGCCGGTGCGCGTGATGGCCCGGCGCGCCGAGGCGCTGCTCCCGCTCGCCGACCTCGGGGCGCAACCGTTCGCCGGCGACCTGCGCGACAAGGCGGCCGTGCGGGCCGCCTGTGCCGGCGTGGCGCAGGTCGTCTCCACCGCCAACAACGTGCGGGGACACGGGGCATCGAGCCCGCGCCGGGTGGACCTCGCCGCCTACCGATCACTTGCATCCGCCGCCCGCGAGGCCCGGGTGGCGCGATGGGTGCACCTCTCGGCCCGCGGCATCTCGGCCGACAGCATCGTCGACTACTTTCGCATCAAGCACCAGGTGGACCAGGTGGTGCGCGCCAGCGGCGTCCCCTGGGTGCTGCTGCAGCCGTCGGCCTTCATGGAGATCTGGGTGGACGTGATCCTCGCCCAGGCCATGCGGGCGAAGGGCGAGGCGATGCTCTTCGGCGATGGGCGCCAGCGCAGCAACTACATCGCCGTCGACGATGTGGCGCACTTCGTGGTGGCGATCCTCGAGCGCGCCGAGGTCCGGGACGAAGCGATCGAGATCGGCGGGCCGTCGGACGTGGACATGCACACCCTCGTCGACCTGCTGGAGCGGGCGATGGGGGTGAAGGTGAAGCGGAAGCTCGTCCCCCTGGCCGTGCTTCGCTGGGTCCCGCCGCTCCTGCGCCCCTTCCATGAAGTGGCCGCGCGCATGATGTCGCTCGGTGCCTTTGCGGCGGGGAGCGACGGGTCGTTCCCGCAATGGCGCGTGGCCGCCGAGCGCTTCGGCGTCTCCCCGCGCACGGTGGAGCAGTACATTGCCGAGCGGTACGGCTCACCGCAGGCGCTCGCCACATGAGGCGCGTAGGCTGATATCCTCCGCGCGCTTCGCGGCTTCGCGTGAGACTGCAACGGATCGACTCACGCGAAGCCGCGAAGGACGCGAGGTAGACCGGAGCTGGAGGGACCGTATGTCGCCGCAGAACGAACCGTTCGTCGAGCCGCGCACCGAGCACTTCGTGGTGCGCGGCTTCAACGTGGTGGTGGAAAACAGCCGCCCCGACATTCGCACGGCCGATGCCATCGCTCGGCTGGACGAGGCGCTCGCCCTCATCGAGCGCACGCAGCCCTGGCGGCTGCGTCACCTGCGGCGCGACCTGCGGCACTTCCTGGTGGTGCGCTTCGCGTGTCGCGGCGCCTACTTCCCCGACGAGCGCGCCTGCATGACCGAACTCACCTTCCTCAACCGTCGCGACATCTCGGCCGCACCGGTGGCGGCATCCATCATCCACGAGGGGATGCACGCCCGCGTGGACTGCATGGGGGTGCGGCGCGCGGGGCGCGACCGGGCGCGCGAGGAGCGCCTGTGCCGTCGCGCCGAACTGGAGTTCGGGCTGGCGCTGGAGCCGGCGTTAGGCGCGCCCGTGGTCGAGCGCGCGCGGGCCTCGCTGGCGCTCTCCGATCGGGAAGTGGCGCCGGAGGTCGACTGGGGCCTGGCGCAGCAGCGCATCGACGCGGTGGACCGGCAGGCGCGCCGGAACGGCTGACGCCGCCGCACCAGCGGCCGAGGCTGCTCAAGGGGGGAATGTCCGTCTCGTCGTCGGCGGACTCCCTCTCGTCGCGATTCGCCGGCGGCGCTATCGTACCCGTGCGCTGCAGGACGAGAGACCGGCAGCGGATACCTTCCCGCGAGACATCGTCGGAAGGTCGCCAGTCGGCAGTTCGGTGCCGACGGGCGGGTTGTGGGGTCGCTGGTCACAACCGACGCCGCGTGATCACGCGGCACCTGTGCCCGACTCGTCAGGCATGGGCAAGACCGCCGTCCCGGCTGGGCAAGACACGGTTCGTGAGGACTGAGAGGCGCCTGGCACCGAATCGAACGGACGACGTTCGCCAGCGGAGACAGAACCCCTGCAGATGGCCGAAAGGCCCCTGCAGGGGTTCACGCGTTGGGGGGCTCCCACCGGGCGGACGCACCGCCGCGCGAACCCGGGCACTGCGAGCGACGGCACGTCGGACGGCGGGGGCGCCTGTTGGGCTCCTCACCCGCCCGGTATCTCTGTGTCGGGAATCGCCGAATCTGTGCGCACTCCTGCCAGTCATCCCCCCTCTGCCATGGAGCACACGATGCACCCTTCTTCCCGCCGCGACTTCCTGGACCAACTCGCGGTTGGCGGCCTCGCGGTCGGCGGCCTCGCCTTCAGCGGGCTCGCGCTCGGGCACGCCGCCTTTCCCGCCACGCTGAACGCCGCGGGCGTCGCGGACCTGGCCACGAGCCAGGGTTCGTGGGACACCCGCTGGCCCAAGCGCCTGACCGGTCGCGTCAAGACGATCATGGACGTCCCCGAGATCGAGAGCGGCTACGGCGTCTGGCGCGCCTCGGTCTGGGCGCGCCAGTACGAGCAGGTCCTGGGCATCCCGGCCGCGCAGCTCTCCACCGCGCTCGTCCTGCGGCACAATGCGATCATCCTGGCCATGCAGCAGGGATTCTGGGACAAGTACGGAATCGGGGCCGCCAACAAGGTCACGCACCCACTCACGTTGCAGCCGACGGATCGGAACCCGGCCCTGCTCTCGGCCGCCGATGGCACGCCCGAGCCGTACAGCAACTTCGCCGTCCCGAAGTTCATGGAACGCGGCGGCATCACCCTCGCCTGCGACCTGGCGCTGCAGGACATGGTGCAGCTCATCCAGGACAAGGACAAGGTGAGCGCGGACGTGGCGCGCAAGCAGGCGCTGGACTGGATGATCCCGGGGATCATCTTGCAGCCGTCGGGCATCTTCGCCGCCCTGCTGGCCCAGCAGGAAGGCGCGCTCTACATCCGCGCCAGCTGACTGGCCGCCGGGCCTCCACGGCGGCTGACCATGGGAACCGCCGAGCGCCAGCTAGTGTGCGGCGCTCGGCTCCCGTTCACCAGGCCGGTCCGGTGCCGTCCTTCAGGTAGCGGTCGAACCACTCCAGCATGTCCAGCAGCAACTGGCGCTGATTGGCGCGGCCGTTCACGTAGTACGTCTCGTTCGGGTAGGTCCTGTACTGCACCACCTTGTGGTGCTTTTCCAGCGCCAGCGCGTACTCCTGCGAGGCGCGGATGGGCACCACACCGGGACGCCACGGCTGCTCGCGTCCGGTGCCATGCACCAGGAAGACCGGCGCCTTGACCTGGTGCACGAGCCCGATGGACGAGTTGCGACGGTAGGCGGCCGCGCTGTCGGGCCACGGCCCCCACTCGTGGGCCAGCAACTTGGTGTGCCCCAACTCGGCGTTGTAGTCGTGGAACGACACCCAGTCGGCGTAGCCCGACTGCGGGATCGCGGCCTGGAACAGCTCGGGGGCGCGCGCCACCGTCGCCATGCTCATGATCCCGCCGTAGCTGATCCCGGTGATCCCCATGCGCTCGCCGTTCACCTCCGGCAGCGTCTTGAGGAACGCCACCCCGGCCGCCACGTCGCGCAGGTCGCAGATGGTCCAGCACGGATCGTTCGCCTTCTCGAACGCCACGCCGTAGCCTGACGAGCCGCGGATGTTCGGCGCCAGGACCACGTAACCCATGCGCGCCAGGAATTGCGGCTGGTACTGGTACGTATCGGAGAACTGCCCGGTGGGGCCGCCGTGGATGTAGAGGATGCCGGGGAAGCGCTGGCCCGGTCGTGCACCTGGCGGCAGGTACAGGTAGCCCGGGATGGTGAACTCGTCGCTGCGGTACTGCACCTTTCGCGGCGTCACCAGCACCCGCTCGGTGGCTTCAGGCTGCGAGTAGGTGAGCTGCCGCGGCGTCCCGCCTTCCAGCGGCACCACGTACAGGTCCTGCGGGCGCGTGGGGGTGGCGAGCGTGTAGGCGATGCGGCGCGAGTCGGGCGACCAGGACGGATTGTTCACCACCCCGGCCGGGAGCGGAACGACGACCCGCGCCTCCCCTCCGCCAGACGCAACGACGCGCAGGTCGAGCGTCCCGTTGCGGTTGGAGACGAACGTCACCCAGCGGCCATCGGGCGACCAGCGCGCATCCGACTGGTCGGCCGCCTCCGCCGACAGCTGCCGCGGCTCCCCGCCGTCCACCGCGACGCTCCAGTAGTTGATCCACCCGCTGCGCGCCGAGCGGAAGAGGAGCTGCCGCCCGTCGGGCGAGACGAGCGGTGAGCCGAAGGTGCTGCGCGTCCCGATGGTCCCGTAGTCGAACCATCCGCGGTCGCGCACCACCACCCGCGCCTCGCCGCCAGCCGCTGGAATCATCATGATGTCGTGGTCGACCCACCGGTCGTCGGCGCGCACGTAGACCAGGTGCCGTCCGTCGGGCGTCCACTCGGGGCTCAGCTCGTACGCGTCGCTCGTCGTCACTCGGCGCACCGAGCCGTCGGCGACGGTGACGAGCCAGATGTCGAAGCTCCCGTCCCGCATGGCCGCAAAGGCGATGGCCCGTGCATCGGGCGCCCAGGCCAGGGCGTTGATGCGTGCGCCCAGCCGGGTGAGCTGCCGGTCGCGCCCCTCCGCCACGTCCCACAGCCACAACTCGGGATTGCCACTCTTTTCCGACAGGTACGCCACCATTCCGCCGCCAGGCGCAAGCCGAGGGAGCTGCGCCGCGAGGTCACCCGTCAGTCGCGCCATCTCCCCCCCGTCGGCGCGAACGGTCCACAGCGACCCGGTGCCGAGTGACGCGGGAAAGAGGACGCGCTGCCCGTCCGGCATCCATTGCGGACCGTCGCCGCCCACCACCGACCCCACGGAGGTGATGAGGTCGGCGAGCTGGCGCGCAGACCACACGCTGGTTGCCGGTGCGCGCGCCGGCGACGCAGGCGCCTGCGCCGAGAGGCGCCAGGCTGGCGCGGCCGGCACTGTGAGCACGCTCGCCAGGAGCACGCGAGCAATGCAGCGGGCGGCGCGGGCGGCGCGGGCGGCAGGTGTGGACATGTTTCCTTCCGGCGATGGCCGCAACGTCACGAGTGCACCGCCGATGTGCCGTCACCCGGGAGGTCGCGATCGAGCGGCGAATGTGGCCGGGGTGCCGGAGGGGGTCAAGCCGCGCCCCCCGCCGTTCGACTACCGCTTGGCGTCAAAGCCCTTGAGCAGCTGTGCGAGCGGCCGCGTGTTGGCCACGTGCGCCGCGCCAGTCCAGCCGCGCCGTGCCTGGTCCACCCCCCACCGCATGAAGCCCAGCTCCTCCGTGGCGTGCGCGTCGGTGCTGATCACCAGCGTGCACCCCAGCTCCAGCGCACGCCGGACCGCGACGTCGTCCAGGTCCAGTCGCTCGGGCTGGGCATTCACCTCCAGGAAGACGCCCTCGTTCGCCGCCACCCGGCAGACCTCGTCCAGGTCGAACTGCGCGCCGCGTCGCCCGTTCACCAGGCGACCGGTGGGATGCGCCAGGATGTGAACGCGTGCATGCCGCAACGCCCTGACCAGGCGCGCGGTCTGCTGCTGGGGCGGGAGCCCTAACGAGGCGTGCAGCGACACGAGTACCACGTCCAGCCGTTCCAGCGTGTCGTCATCCAGGTCGAGCGAGCCATCGGGATGGATGTCGACCTCGGCTCCCTTGAGCAGCGTCAGGCGCTTGAGGCGCGCGTTGAGCCGGTCGATGCGCCGCATCTGCGCGCGAAAGCCGGCGCGGTCCAGCCCCCCCACCACGCGCACGCTCGGCGTGTGGTCGGTGAGCGCCAGGTACTCGTAGCCGAGTGCCTCCGCCGCCTCGGCCATTGCCTCCATCGAGTGGCGGCCGTCGCTGTCCGTGGAATGTGACTGCAGGTCGCCCCGGATGTCGGCGAGCGTGACCAGCGAGGGGAGCTGACCGCGGCGCGCGGCGTCGATCTCGCCGCGGTCCTCGCGGAGCTCCGGCGGGATGAAGGGGAGCCCGACGGCGGCAAAGACCTCCGCCTCGGTCCTTCCCCCCGTGCGGCGGGCACCGCGAAAGACGCCGTATTCGCTGATCTTGAGCCCACGCGCGCGTCCCATGCCGCGCACGGCGATGTTGTGCGCCTTGGAGCCGGTGAAGTAGTGCAGCGCCGCACCATACGATTCGGCCGGAAGGACACGCAGGTCCACGTGCAGGCCCCCCGCCAGCTGCACCGCGGCCCGCGTGGTCCCTCGGGCCAGGATGCGCGCCACCTGCGGGTAGGCGGTGAAGTGGCGAACGGCGGCGCGTCCATCCTCGCTCTCGACCAGCAGGTCCAGGTCACCCACCGTCTCGCGGCACCGGCGGAACGAGCCGGCCAGCTCCACGCGGCCGATGCCGGTGGCGCCCCGCATCCACTCCAGCAGCGGCTCGGCGTACTGCGCGGCGCGCGCGCGCAGCATCCGGCGTTCGTCCGGCGCCGCGTGGGCCAATTCGGCGAGCAGGCGCTGCTCGCTCCTCGCCCCAAGGCCCGGCAGCGCGCGCACGCGCCCGGCCCTGGCGGCCCGGGCCAGCCCGGCCACCGAACGCACGCCGAGGCGCTCGCTCAGCAGGCGCGCCTTGCGCGGTCCGATGCCGGGGACGTGCATCAACGCCACCGCCCCGGGCGGTGCCTGTCGCGACAGCTCCTGCAGGAAGGCCAGCGACCCGGTGCGCGCGATCTCCTCGACCTTTGCCGCGAGGTCCTCGCCGATCCCCGGGAGTTCGCGCAGCCGGGCGGGCTGCTCGCGCGCCATGTGGGCAACGCTCACCGGTGACTCCTCCAGGACGCGCGCCGCGTTCACATAGGCGCGCACCCGGAAGGGATTGGCGCTCGAGAGCTCCAGGAGCTCGGCTACCTCGCGGAAGATGCGGGCAAACTCCGCGTTGGCAGGGCCGCGGGCGCCGGCGCCCGCGCCGCCATGGGCGTGCGCGGTCTTCGTGCGAGACGTGCCGCGCGCTGCCTTGGTGCCGGAGCGCTTGCGCATCGGGGCACGGCGAGGGCGAGGGGGGCTGGGCATCTGCGGGCTGGATGCGTGCATCGTACGTGGACGAACCACGCAAGGACACGGGATGAAGCGGACTCACGCGAGGGGGCGCAGCGTCGAAGGGGGTCGTCGCGGACGTGAGGGAGAGGTTCGGTGGTGCGTCGCGGGAGTCGTGGCGTCCAGATTCGGGCCTGCCGCGGGCAGTGTCTGTCGGTGAACACCGGACGTTCGAGGTGCTGCGGCTGGCGACCTCCGGCGCACCCGGTAGCTTCCGGCCCATGGTACCCGACGTGCCCGCGCCTGCACCGTCCCGGCGGCCGCCACTCCCCCTTCCCCTCCACGGCGTTCGCGTCCTCGACCTCACGCAGGTGATGGCGGGCCCGTTCTGCACCATGCAGTTGGGGGACATGGGTGCCGACGTCATCAAGGTGGAACCGCCCGGCACCGGCGACCTGTCCCGCTCCATGGGCGGCGCCTCGCTGCGCATGCGCGGGCGCGACAACGCCCCGTTCCTCGCCCTCAACCGCAACAAGCGCAGCATCACCCTCGACCTCAAGGATCCCCGCGACCACGCGCGATTCCTGGCGCTGGTTCCCTCGGCCGATGTACTCGTGGAGAACTTCCGGCCGGGAGTGATGCAGCGGCTGGGGTTGGGATGGGAGGCCCTGAGCGCCATCAACGCGCGCCTGGTCTACGCCAGCATCTCCGGCTTTGGGCAGGAGGGGCCGTACGCCGATCGCCCGGGCTTCGACCTCATCGCCCAGGGAATGTCGGGGGTGATGAGCGTGACGGGAGACCCCGGCGGCGAGCCCGTGAAGTGCGGCGTTCCCATCGCGGACCTCGCCGCCGGTCTCTACGCCACCAACGGCATCCTGGCCGCGCTGCTCGCACGCGCGACTACGGGACGCGGGCAGCACGTCGAGACCTCGCTCTTCGAATCCGCGCTCGCGCTGTCGGTGTGGGAGGCCACCGAGTACTGGGCCACCGGCCAGGCCCCGCACGCAATGGGATCGGCGCATCGGCTCAATGCGCCCTACCAGGTGCTGCCCACGCGTGACGGCCACGTGGCGATTGCCGCGATCACCGAGGTGCAGTGGCGGCAACTGTGCGCCGCGCTCGGTGTGCAGCTGGCGGATGACGCACGCTTCGCGACCAATGCCGATCGCATGCGGAACCGCGAGGCGCTGGCGCAGGCGCTGGGCGAGGCGCTGGCAACCGACACGACGGCGGCGTGGGTGAATCGCCTGCTCGGCGCCGGCGTCCCGGCCGGGCCCATCCACGACTACGCACAGGTCTTTGCCGATCCTCACACCGCCGCGCGCGCGATGGTCCAGTCGCTGGAGCATCCGGTGGAAGGGGTGCTGAAGACGCTGGGTTTTGCCGTGAAGCTGTCGGACACTCCGCTCCGCGTGCGGCGCCCGCCCCCGCTCCTGGGCGAACACACCACCGAGGTCCTGGCCGAGTCGGCCGCGGCACCCGTCGGCGTGCAGCTGCCGGGAGGTGCGGCGTGACGGCGGGTGCGGGCGCGGCGCCGGGTGATGGGGCGGTGCACTGGGAGCGGCGGGGCGACACCGCCGTGATCACCTTCGACCGTCCGTCGGCCCGCAACGCGTTGACGTGGACGATGTACGAGCAGTTCGCAACGGCGCTCGACGCCATCGACGCCGACCCGCGGGTGCGTGTGGCCGTGCTGCGAGGTGCGGGTGGTGCCTTTGTGGCCGGTACCGACATTGCCCAGTTTGCCGACTTCACCAGCGGCGACGACGGCGTGGCGTATGAGCGCCGCCT